>NZ_JBSFYR010000009.1:0-149633 GCF_053599875.1 Streptomyces sp. NPDC005151
TGTGGTCCTAGAGAAACCCCATCATCGCAGGTCACAAGGCACTTCTTCGTTCCCCGAGAAACTGTCCACAGACATCAAGCCGGTGGATCCAGGCTGAGGTCATCCCCCAGCGGCCCGAGGGGGCCAAGCCCTGGCAGTGGGCTGCAGCTCCAAAGGACGGTTTCCACGTGCTGCGGCACACCTACGCCTCGGTCATGTTGGAGGCAGGTGAGTCTGTCGTCACCCTGGCCCAGCGGTTGGGGCACTCATCACCGTCGATTACGCTTGGTTACTACGCGCACTTCATGCCGGAAGTCGGGAATCGGGGCCGGGCTGTGATCGACGGCTTCCTCGGGGAGCGGGCCGCCGGCCAAAACTCCCCAGATTCTCCCCAGGGCTGATTGGGGTGATTCCCCAGGCTGTATGGCCCTGACCCCGGTCCGTGGATCTCCAGGGAGTCGGGCCGTATAGCCTGGGGAAATGCTGACAGAAGTCACCGCGACCCGCTACGTCACCCCCCTGCGGGAGGGCGGATCACTGCCCGGGATCGTCGAGGCCGACGATCTCGGTACGTACGTCATGAAGTTCACCGGCGCAGGGCAGGGCCGGAAGACCCTCGTCGCGGAGGTCATCTGCGGGGAACTCGGCCGGCGGCTGGGACTGCGGGTCCCGGAGCTCGTCACCATCCAGCTCGACCCGGTCATCGGGCTCGCGGAGCCGGACCAAGAGGTGCAGGAACTGCTCAAGGCGAGCGGCGGGCTGAATCTCGGAATGGACTATCTGCCCGGTTCGATCGGGTTCGATCCGCTCGCCTACCAGGTGGACCCGGCAGAGGCCGGGAAGATCGTGTGGTTCGATGCGTTGATCAACAATGTCGACCGGTCGTGGCGGAACCCCAATATGCTGGTCTGGCACGGGGACGCCTGGCTCATCGATCACGGTGCCACGATGATCTGGCACCACAACTGGCCGGGTGCGCGGGCCTCCGCGGCCAAGCCGTACAACGCCTCCGACCATGTGCTCGCGCCCTTCGGCCCGGACATCGCCGCCGCGGCCGCCGAGCTCGCCCCGCTCGTCACCGAGCAGCTGCTGACCGAGGTGACCGCCGAGGTGCCCGACGAGTGGCTGGTCGACGAGCCCGGTTTCGACACGACGGACGCGCTGCGCCGCGCCTACGTGGAGCCGCTGCTGGCGCGCGCCGCCACCATCCACGAGCGGATCTCGATGGAGGCGCCCACGAAGACGACGCCGTCCCGGGCGCCGGGGTGGCTGACCGAGCATCTCACTCCGTGGCCGCACCCCACGAAGAAGGACCGTGCCGAGAAGGCGGCGGCCGACCGGGCCGACGAGGCGCAGAGCAGCAAGGACGACAGTCAGTGAGCAAGCGTGATGTCTTCGAGTACGCGCTGCTGCGCGTCGTGCCCCGGGTCGAGCGCGGTGAGTGCTTCAACGCGGGCGTGCTGGTGTACTGCCGCGCCAAGTCCTTCGTGGCGGCCCGCACCCATCTCGACGAGAGCAAGCTGAGGGCGCTCGACCCGAACGCCGACGTGGTCGGGGTCCGGGCGGCGCTGCGGGCCGTCGAGGGCGTCTGCGGCGGCGGCGACGCGGCCGGCCAGGCCGCCGGTGACGACGCCGGGCGGCGCTTTCGCTGGCTGATCGCCCCGCGCTCCACGGTGGTCCAGCCGAGCGCCGTGCACAGCGGCCTCACCGCCGATCCGGAGGCCGAGGTCGAGCGGCTGCTCGACCTGCTGGTGCGCTGATCCGGCCACCGTCGGTGACGCGCGCGGACCCTGCGGTCGCGGCGCCGTCCGGTGTGACATGCACTGCTGCGCCCGTGGGCCGTTGACACCGAGTGCCAGGGCTTCTAGCGTCTCGTCTGCTGAAGGTACTAAGCGGTTGCTCAGTTATCGGGAACTTCCTGACGTCCGCTGAGCCGCGATCCAAGGGCGAGGAGAACCAAGCATGTCCACCACCGAGCAGCGTGTCGCCATCGTGACGGGAGCGGCGCGAGGCATTGGCGCCGCCACTGCGGTACGCCTGGCGGCCGAGGGCCGCGCCGTCGCCGTACTCGACCTCGACGAGGCGGCCTGCAAGGACACCGTCGAGAAGATCACCGCCGCCGGGGGCGCCGCCCTCGCCGTCGGCTGCGATGTGTCGGACAGCGCCCAGGTGGAGGCCGCCGTGACGCGGGTCGCCGCCGAGCTCGGTGCGCCGACGATCCTCGTCAACAACGCGGGCGTGCTTCGCGACAACCTGCTCTTCAAGATGAGCGAGTCCGACTGGGACACCGTGATGAACGTGCACCTCAAGGGCGCGTTCCTGATGGCCAAGGCCGTCCAGAAGCACATGGTGGACGCCAAGTTCGGCCGTATCGTCTCGCTGTCCTCGTCCTCGGCGCTCGGCAACCGCGGTCAGGCGAACTACTCCGCCGTCAAGGCCGGTCTGCAGGGCTTCACCAAGACCCTCGCCAAGGAGCTCGGCAAGTTCGGCATCACCGCCAACGCCGTCGCCCCCGGCTTCATCGTCACCGAGATGACCGCGCAGACCGCGGCCCGGGTCGGCATGGGCTTCGAGGAGTTCCAGGCCGCGGCCGCCACCCAGATCCCCGTGCAGCGCGTCGGCCGCCCGGAGGACATCGCCAACGCCATCGCCTTCTTCACCGGCGACGACGCGGGCTTCGTCTCCGGCCAGGTCATGTACGTAGCCGGCGGACCGCTCAACTGACCCGAAGGGCAGCGGACATCATGACTGTGCAGGACAGCGGAAAGGTCGCGCTCATCACGGGCGCGAGCCGGGGGATCGGTTACGGAATCGCGGAGGCGCTCGTCGCCCGCGGCGACCGGGTGTGCATCACCGGGCGCGGCGAGGACGCCCTCAAGGAGGCCGTCGAGAAGCTGGGCTCCGACCGGGTCATCGCCGTCGCGGGCAAGGCGCACGACGAGGCGCATCAGGCGGCGGCGGTCGAGCGCACCATGGAGGCGTTCGGCCGCGTGGACTTCCTGGTCAACAACGCCGGTACGAACCCGGTGTTCGGCCCGATCGCCGAGCTCGACCTCAATGTCGCGCGCAAGGTCTACGAGACCAATGTGATCTCGGCGCTCGGCTTCGCCCAGCAGACCTGGAAGGCCTGGCAGAAGGAGAACGGCGGGGCGATCGTCAACATCGCCTCGATCGCCGGTATCTCCGCCTCGCCCTTCGTCGGCGCGTACGGCATGAGCAAGGCGGCCATGGTCAATCTGACCCTGCAGCTGGCGCACGAGTTCGCCCCGGTCGTCCGGGTCAACGCGATCGCTCCGGCCGTGGTCAAGACCAAGTTCGCCGAGGCGCTGTACGAGGGGCGCGAGACGGAGGCGGCAGCCGCCTATCCGCTCGGCCGGCTCGGTGTCCCCGAGGACATCGGCGGAGCCGCCGCGTTCCTCACGTCGAGCCAGTCCGACTGGATCACCGGACAGACGCTGGTGGTCGACGGAGGCATCTTCCTGAATGCGGGCGTGAGCTGAGCACAGCCTGCGCCGGTTTGGCCCTGATTGACTCAAGTGCCTCGTCGGACCTGCGAATTGACCCGACGGGGCGCTGCGGTATGGTCTGCCGATCCATGGCTGATCGAGGAGCGTGCACGTGTTCTACCGGGCCAGGCTGCAGGCCGCTGCAGCCCTTGCTTCCCTTTCTCTGCTGGCCGGCTGCGGTCTGCTTTCCGACAATGGCTCGGAGGCGGAACAGAAGATAGCCGTCGGTACCACGAGTGAGCCCTCCACCCTCGATCCGGCGGCGGCATGGGACAACTCGTGGGAGCTGATGCGTAATGTCTTCCAGACCCTGGTGAGCTTCCCCACCGGCAGTACGAGCCCGGAGCCCGACGCCGCGGACTCCTGTGTGTTCACGGACCGGACCAGCACGGCCTACCGCTGCACGCTCAAGAAGGGCCTGAAGTTCTCCAACGGGGACAAGCTCGACGCCGAGGCTGTGAAGTACTCCATCGACCGGATCACGACCATCAAGGTCAAGGGCGGTCCCCTTGGCCTGCTCGGCTCGCTCGATCGGGTCGAGACCAAGGGCGACGACACCGTCATCTTCCACCTGAACAGGCCGGACGCCACGTTCCCGTTCGTTCTGGCCACCCCTGCGATGTCCCTCGTGGCGCCCAGCGACTACCCGAAGGACAAGATCCGCGAGGACGGCAAGGTCACCGGGTCGGGCCCCTACCTCCTGAACGGCTACGTGCCGGGGGACAGGGCCGAGCTGGTGAAGAACCAGGGCTACAAGGGCTTCGCCAACCGCAAGAACAACGCCGTGACCATCCGGTACTTCAAGGGGTCCGCCCCCATGGTCGACGCGCTGAAGAAGAACGAGATCGACGCCACCTACCGCGGCCTCACGGCGGAGGAGGTGGTGAACCTCGAGGACAACAAGGACGAGAACAGCAAGCTGCAGCTGATCGAGACCGTCGGCGCCGACATCCGCTTCCTGGTCTTCAACCCCGAGGACCCGGCTGCCGGGAACCCGGCTGTCCGCCGGGCTGTCGCACAGCTCGTCGACCGGGACGCGCTCGTCGCCAAGGTCTACCAGGGCACCGCCGAGCCGCTGTACTCCATGATCCCCAAGGGTATCGCCGGCCACACCACCAGCTTCTTCGACAGCTTCGGCAACCCGAGCAAGGAGAAGGCCAAGCAGATCCTGGCCAAGGCGGGCATCACCGAGCCCGTCGCGATGACGTTCTGGTACGCCACCGACCGGTACGGCTCGTCGACGGAACACGAGTTCGGTGAACTGAAGCGTCAGCTGGAGGCGTCGGGTCTGTTCAAGATCACGCTGAAGGGCCTGCCGTGGAAGAAGCTCCAGCAGGGCTTCACCAAGGGCCAGTACCCGGTCTTCGGCCGCGGCTGGAACCCGGACTTCCCGGACCCGGACAACTTCATCGCCCCCTTCGTGGGCAAGGAAAGTGTCACCGGGATGCCGTACGACAAGACCGAGATCACCCGGTACCTGCTGCCGCAGACCCGCCAGGAGAGCGACCGGGGCGCGGTCAGCAAGGAGTTCGAGCAGGCTCAGAACATCCTGGTCGACGACGTCCGGCTGCTGCCCCTGTGGCAGGGCAAGCTCTATGTCGAGGCGGGCGAGGACATCGGTGGCGGCGAGCGCGCCCTGGACCCGCAGACGGTCATGCAGATGTGGGAGCTGTACCGCAAGACCAGCTGGTAGGGCTCGCCCGGCCGGTTGTCAGTGGCCCCCGGTAGGTTCTGTGTTCAAGAACCGATTGCGTACCGGAGGTTGTTGAAGTGACCGACACCGACCTGCTGCCCGAGTCCTGGCGCGGCGTCCTCGGCGAAGAGCTGCAGAAGCCGTACTTCAAGGAGCTCACCGAGTTCGTCGAGGAGGAGCGGGCCAGGGGACCGGTCTACCCGCCCCGTGAGCAGGTCTTCGCGGCCCTGGAAGCCACTCCGTACGACAAGGTGAAGGTCCTGGTTCTCGGCCAGGACCCGTACCACGGCGAGGGGCAGGGGCACGGGCTGTGCTTCTCCGTGCGGCCCGGCGTCAGGACACCGCCCTCCTTGCGGAACATCTACAAGGAGATGAAGGAGGAGCTCGGCCTGCCGGTCCCGGACAACGGGTATCTGATGCCGTGGGCCGAGCAGGGCGTCCTGCTGCTCAACGCCGTGCTGACGGTCCGCGCAGGCGAGGCCAACTCGCACAAGGGCAAGGGCTGGGAGAAGTTCACGGACGCGGTGATCCACGCGGTGGCCACGCGGCCCGATCCGGCGGTCTTCGTGCTCTGGGGCAACTACGCCCAGAAGAAGCTCCCGCTGATCGACGAGGAGCGCCATGCGGTGGTGAAGGGCGCACATCCGTCACCGCTGTCCGCGAAGAAGTTCTTCGGCTCCCGTCCGTTCACGCAGATCAACGAGGCGGTCGCGGCGCAGGGACACCAGGCCATCGACTGGCGCATCCCCGATCTGGGCTGAGCCGCCCGACGGGCCCGGGGCTCCCGGGGGTCTCCGTCGGGTCATGGCCGGCCGCGCCCGACCCGAAAGAAAGGTCCTAGCCCGAGCCTGAGCGGGATTGCCGGTGCCAGCCGCTAGCGTCGCCGTGACCGGAATCGAACGGGCTCCAGTGGGCCCGATCGACGTCGACCGGGGTGAACCGGGAACGGCTGGACACATGCGAGGGAGACCGCGGTGACGGAGCAGCAGGAGGCGTCGACGGATGCCGTCATGACCAGGATCGGCCAGGCGATCATGCTGCTCCACGGCGGCGACCGGGAAGAGGCCCGTAACCGCTTCGGGGCGCTCTGGGCGGAGATCGGTGAGGACGGCGACGCCCTGCACCGCTGCACCCTCGCGCACTACATGGCCGACACCCAGGACGATCCCGGCGACGAACTGGCATGGGATCTAAGGGCGTTGACCGCCGCCGAGGGGCTCTCCGGCGGGCGCGTCGCGGAACACGGGCACTTGCTCGCGGTACGGGCCTTCTACCCCTCGCTCCACCTCAACCTTGCGGCGGACTATGTGAAGCTCCAGCGCCCCGACGCGGCCCGGATCCATCTGGACCGGGCCCGGAAGGCGTCCGAGGTTCTCGCGGACGACGGGGTGGACGACGGGTACGGGGGCGGGGTGCGCGCGGCGATCGGGCGGCTGGAGCGGCGGCTTCGGGAGCTGTGAGCCGAGGTCTGCCGCGGATCGTTGCGGCCCGTCCGTTTCCGGCGGGCCGCAACGATCCGATTCGGCCGGATCCCGGCGGGATCCGCGACCGACGGGGCATTCAGTGGCCGTAGGTGTCCTCGCAGATCCGGGCCTCGGGGCTGCCCGCGGACCAGCCTCCGTAGCCCCGGCCGAGCGCGCAGACACTTGTCCCGGTGACGGGGGCGGCCGGCGGATTCGGCACCCGCGCGGTTGGGGCATGACGAGGCCGGGGCACGCCGACGTGCTCCCGCCGCTGCGGGGCGCGTGGCGCGGTGCGTTGGGTGTCCGACGGCGCCTTCGCCGGTCGGCCGGACGCCTTCGGCGACGGCTTCGGGTCGGGGATCGCCTCCAGGGTGTCCCGGACCGGCGGCCGCACGATCTGGGGCGCCAGGTCCTGGACGGGCCTGCTGGTCTCGGGCCGGGGCGCAATGCCCGGCCGGGGCTCCACGGACACACAGCCGGTGACGGCGGTGACTGCCACGCCGACCAGGAGCTTCACGGTGATACTGGTTCGCTGCACCCGGGCAACTCTGCTGTGCGGGCAGGGCGCAGGGCGAGCGGGCCGGTGATGATTGGCCCTCACGAGTGACCCCGGTCAGCGCAACGCCCCGGCTGCTGCCGTCTGCCGACCGGGCGCGTGGAGTTCGGGTCAGTCGCCGGTCGCGCCGTCGATCCGCTCCCGGACCAGATCGGCGTGGCCGTTGTGCCGCGCGTACTCCTCGATCATGTGGGTGTAGATCCATCGCAGGTTGAACTGCTCACCCTTGCGGCTGCGGCCGACCGACAGGTCGTCGAGCCCGTGCTTCGCGGCGATCTCCCGGGCTGCGTCGATCTCCGCCCGCCAGGTGGTCCCGGCCTCCTCCCAGGTGTCCGCCTCGGTGGGATGGAAGTCGCCGTCCTCGTCCTCATCGGTGCAGTACAGCGACTTCGCTTCTTCGCCGGCCATGACGATGCGGAACCAGTGGCGCTCCACCTCGACATGTGCCGCATGAGCCCGAGCAGGCTGAGCTGCGACGGCGGTACGGACGGCTCCCGCAGCTGGGCGTCGGTGAGCCCCGCACATTTCAGCGCGAGCGTGTCGCGGTGATAGGAGAGCCAGCCCTCGAGCATCGGGCGTTCGGCGGCTGTGATGGCGGGTTCGGAGCGTTCGTCTGCGGTCATGCCGGGCATTCTTTCTCAGTGATCAAGACCTGGCCAGATGTTAGACCGACCGGCAATGGGGGGGTGGGTGAAGGAGCGGGGCTGGGGTGCGTGCATCGCAAGGCGGAGGATTGAGCCATGGCGGAGCCATGGTGATGGACGACAACGCCGCAAGGTGCGTGCCCCAGCCCCGTGACGCCGCCCCCCCATTGCCGGTCGGTCTTATTCGCAGGGGGGTGTCAGCATGCCGCGCAGCAGTTCGGCGAAGCCGGTGCGCAGCTCTTCCCCGATCACCAGGACCGTCGTACGCCGGCTTCACCACCTGGCGCGTCGTCGTCCCCGCGCCCGAGCAGCCCTTCGCCCCGCACGAGACCCGGGGCCGCGGCGCCCTCTGGGGCACCCAGCCGCTCAAGGACGGCCGGGCGCCATCGTCCGCAAGGCCGCCCAGGTGGCCGGTCTGATGCGCCTGACCAGCGCCTCCGCCGTCGCGGTGCGCGACACGCTGATGTCCGCCGTGTCCCGGCTCGGGCCGGCCCCGGTGCTGCGTACCTTCGACGGCATCGCGGACTGGCAGCCGCCGCAGCACACGTATGCTGCCCGGGCGAAGGACATGCATATGACACGGCGTTAGTCAGAGGGAGACCCCAGTGAAGGTCGGCTGCATCGGGCTCGGCGACATTGCGCAGAAGGCGTATCTGCCAGTCCTCACCGCCCTGCCCGGGGTCGAACTGCATCTGCAGACCCGCACTCCCGCCACCCTCGCCACCGTCGCCGCGTCCCACCGGATCCCGCCGGAGCAGTGCCACTCCGAGCTCGACTCGCTGATCGCCCAGGACCTGGACGCCGCCTTCGTCCACGCCCCGACCTCCGTACACCCGGAGATCACCGACCGGCTGCTCCGGGCCGGTGTGCCCACGTACGTGGACAAGCCGCTCGCCTACGAAGTCGCCGATTCCGAGCGGCTGGTCAACCTTGCCGAGGAGCGCGGTGTCACCCTGGCCGTCGGCTTCAACCGGCGGTTCGCGCCCGCCTATGCGCAGTGCATCGAGCACCCGCGCGAGCTGATTCTCATGCAGAAGAACCGGGTGGGCCTGCCCGAGGAACCGCGCGCCATGGTGCTCGACGACTTCATCCATGTCGTCGACACCCTGCGCTTCCTGGTGCCGGGGCCGGTCGAGCACACCGTCGTACGGGCGCGGATCCGAGAAGGCCTGATGCATCATGTCGTGCTGCAGCTGTCCGGAGACGGATTCACCGCCATCGGCGCGATGAACCGGCTCAGCGGCTCGACGGAGGAGCGGCTCGAAGTCTCCGGGCAGGACTCCAAGCGTGAGGTCGTCAACCTTGCCGAGGTGATCGACCACAAGGGACAGCCGAGCCTGCGGCGCCGTGGTGACTGGGTGCCGGTGGCCCGTCAGCGCGGCATCGAGCAGTGCGTGCTGTCCTTCCTGGACGCCGTGCGTGCCGGGAAGCTGCTGAGCGCCCGGGACGCGCTGGAGACGCACGAACTGTGCGAGCGCATTCTGCGGGACCTGGACTGGGCGTAGCGGAAACCGCTGGTCAGGGCGGGTCCGGATGCGTCCCGCACGGGCCGGATGCAGGCTGGGGGGATGGACGCCCACCTGTGGAGGTGATCTGGTGAAGCCCCACGACGAGCCACAGGGGTGGGGTGCTCTCCAGCCGCCGCCCGGCTACTACTCGGCGGACGGGCGGCCACCCGACGCGATGCAGCGCGCCCTGATCCTGGACTGGGCAGTCAATCAGCGGATCGCGAGCGGCTGGCGGGTGGAGTCGCGCGCCGAGACGCAGGTCGTCATGGTCCGCGGGCAGCCGCTGAACCATGTGCTGCACGCTCTGCTCATGGTGTTCAGCTGCTTTCTGTGGGGCGCTGTGTGGGTGGCGCTGGCCCTGACGAACAAGGTCGAGCGGGTTGCCCTCACCATCGACGCACAGGGGCACATCGTCTCGGTCAACGCCCCGTCATAGCCGGCCCGCCGGAGCGGCCGCACCGATCGGCTCCGCCGAGCTCCGCCGCCGGAGGGACCGTGCACCCTCATAGGCGAAGAACACCGCCAGCACCCCGAGCGCACCCTGCGCCGGCCAGTCGCCCAGCCGGACATAGAGCGTGCTGCCGGTGGCCAGCGGTACGTCGAACACGGCGGCCGCGCTGGTGTCCGTACCGAGCGGGGTGCCGATGCGACGCCCCTGCGCGTCGTACACCGTACTGATCCCGGTGAGCGTGGCGTGCACCATCGGGCGGCCGGTCTCCGCCGCCCGGAGGGCGCCCAGCGAGGCATGCTGGGCCGGCGCCCAGCTGTGCTGGAACGTGGACGTCGACGACTGGGCGATCAGCACCTGGGCCCCGTCCCGGGCAAGCCGCCTGCTCATGTCGGGGAACGCCGACTCGAAGCAGATCAGCGGACCTATACGCAGCCTCTCCGCTCCGCCCGGGGACCCTGAGGAATGCACCGGGGACAGCGGCTCGGGAACGGACATCAGTACCGGCCGGGTCCCGCGCAGCCGGTCCTCGCCCGCCGCCTTGCCCAGCGACGTCACCCAGCCGAGCACCGAACGAGCCGGTATGTACTCGCCGAACGGCACCAGACGCATCTTGTCGTAGCGGTCCCCGGTCGGGCCGTCCGGCCCCACCAGCACCGCACTCTTGAAGATCCCCGTCCGGCCCGAGGCGTCGGTCTGCCGGGCATCCATATTGACCAGCACATCCGCGCCGACCTCGCGTGACAGCTTCGCGATCCGGGCTGCGAGATCCGGGCGGAGGGACAGGTCTTCGCCGACGCTGCTCTCGCCCCAGACGACCAGGTCGAGCTGCCGGCCCGCCAGCGTGCGGGGCAGCTGCTCGCTGCGTGCGAAACGCAGCTCCACGCTGTTCGACCCCTCGACCACGCCGGGTTGTACGACGGCGATCCGGGCTGCTCCCGCGGGCTCCGGCTGCGGCGCCCACCTCCATATCGCGCCCACTGCGAGCGCGCCCACCACGATGCCGACCGCCGCGGCCGTCCGGGCGGCAGACGTCACGAGCAGCAGGGTGACCGCGATGTTCACCGCCACCACCAGGAGGCTCACCAGCCACACCCCTCCGACCGATGCCACCCGGAGCGCCACGGGCACCTGCCACTGGCTTGCGCCGAGCAGCCCCCAGGGACCGCCGAGCGCATCCCAGGAGCGGGCCAGTTCGATCATCAGCCAGCCGGACGGGACCACGATCAGGGCCGCCGCGACCCGCGCGACGGACGGCGATCCGCCCAACAGCCGGGAGACCAGCAGCCCCCACGGCGCCCAGAGCAGACCGAGGAGCGCCGCCAGTATCACGAGGAACACATGCAGGCTCGGCAGCAGCCAGTTGTGCACCGCGATCAGGTAGCCCGTACCGCCGAGCCAGCCGTCGAGAGCGGCCCGCCGACCCGTACCTGCCGACCGGATCAGCAGCAGCCACGGCACCAGCGCGACGTACGCGAACCACCACAGAGCCGGGGCGGGAAAGGCGAGCGCGGGCAGTGCACCCGCGAGCAGCGCAGCACCACCGCGCCACCAGGGCGACCGGAGCAAGCGCTCCCCCTGCTCACGCCGAACGGCCGGAATTCGCATGCAGCACCTCCTCGCCCTGCCCGGTGAGCAGTGTCCCCCTCCTCCTTCCCCAGTGTGGGGGGAGGGGAACGGCCGCGGCCAGAGGGGAGTGGGGCCCGAGACGCGGATCAGCCGGGGGCGAGCTCCCCGGTGAGGCTGCGCCACTTCTCATGGACGGCGACGGTGCGGATCCGCCAGCCGATCTCCGTGCGCAACAGCCCGAACGCGTACCGGCCGCCGGAGACGAAGTTCGGCGCCGTGGTGGTGTCCGCGGCCCCGGTGGTGCCGTCGTCCGGCGCGCCCCGCAGCCGCATCGGGTTGAGGTAGTCGGCCTGCACCTCGGCCCGGTCGCCGGGATAGCCCCCCAGGTCCTGGAGGTCGAGCCGGCGGTTGACGATCAGATGCTGCCGTACGGGGAAGAGGCGCATGGTTTCCGCGAGCCACTGCGCGACCTCGGCGGCGGTCCCCTCGATGCCGCCCGCGCTGCGGTAGTCGGCGCGGCCGTCCGCGGTGAACAGCTCCCCGTAGTCCTGCCAAGCGCTGTCGTCCACCGCCACCGCATAGCCGGTGATCACTGCATCGATGGACAGCTGGTCCATCACGGTTGCGAGAGCCACGCGCTGCGTCATGCGGTCAGTGTGTGCCCGTCGACCGCCGAGGCCAAGGGCCGTGCACGCGCGGCGGCGGTCCGGTCCTGATCCGGATGCCCGGTGCCCGGCACGGTACGTGCCTCAGCAGGGGACCACGGCCACCGGCCCGAGGGCGTGCGTGAGCGTCGTCTGCGCGACCGGGGACAGCCCGAACCCGAGCTCCTCGCCGCCCTTGCGCCGCCCGATCACGGTGAGCGCGGCGGTCGCCGACGCCGTGACCAGGGTGCGTGACGCGGAGCCATGCACCGGCTCCTGCACGAGCTCGACCTGCGGGTACTTCTCGCGGCGGCCTGCGGTGAGCTCCGCGAGGGTCCGCTCGGCGGCGCCCGCCGCGGCGTCCCGGTCGAAGACGGGCCCGCCGGAGAGCATCGACGAGACCATCGTCCAGCCGTGCACGATCCGCAGCCGCGCGCCGGGCCGGGTGGCTGCCGCCTCGAATGCGAAGTCCAGTACCGCCTCGCTGCTCTCGTCGGCAGCCACTCCCGCAACGACGTCCGGGAACGTCTCCGCCGCGTCCACCGCTTCGTCGTCGCCCCGACCGCTGTGGATGACGACGACCGGGCACGCGGCCATCGAAGCCGTCGCAAGGCTGTTTGAGCCGATCAGCAGGGACCGGAATCCGCCCAGACCGCGGGAGCCCAGCACCAGCAGCGACGCGTTCCCGCCGAGCGAGGTCAGCGCGGACACGGGGAAGTCGAGCGGGCTGAGCGTGGCCGGGTGCAGGTCCGGAGCGATCAGCGACACCCGCCGTACGGACTCCGTGAGCAGCTCCTCGGCCTGTCGCTGTTGCGTCTCCTGGTCGGTACGCCGGGTGGGGATCCGGACATGCACGATCGTCAGCGGAAGTCCTCGCCGGACGGCTTCGCGCGCCGCCCAGTCGAGGGCCTCGTAGCTGTGCGACGAGCCGTCGACGGCGGCGATCACGGGAAGCTCGGTGGTGGTCATGGAGTCCTCCAGAGTCCGGCGGTGCATGTCCCAGGCTGGTATGCGAAGCAGCATCCGGCAGGGTCTTTCGACCCCTTTCTACCCTGTGCGTCCGAGGGCCGGCCCGGCGGGTGCAGGCCCGGCCGTTTCCCGGTGCCGGACGGAGGCCGGTCCCGGACCACCGTCTTGACCTGCTCCGTACGCTACGGCCGGTCGCCCTCCGGCGCTCCGGCACGAGCCTGCGCGGCGGTTCCGGTCGCCGGCCGGGCGTGCTCCACGGCGGCCGGGGCGGACTCGGGCACGACGCGCGGCCCGTTGCGCGTCCGGCCCGCGGGCTCGGCGCACTCACAGGGCCGCGGTGAGCCCCTCGATCTGCTCGGCGAGCCACGGGTCGGGGTGCGGGACGCTGCCGTACTCGTCGTCCTCCTCGACCGTCAGCCGCTGTACGGCTGCGCGCAGGGCCGGGCTCGGCACCCGCCGGTGGCTCTGTGCGGTGGAGTGACGGATGCCCAGCCGGCTCGTCGGCGGGACGGCGGGGGCGGAGTCCAGGTGGGCGTCCTGGTCGGCCCAGTGTGCGGCGTCCCGGCGTTCGCCGCGGCTGAGGTGGAGCAGATACAGGCAGTAGGCGGCGGTGGAGTTGCCCGCGCCGGCCGCGAACTGCCACCAGAACTGGGCGCCTTCGTAGCTTCCCGCCAGGTTGAGAAGGCAGGCGAAATGCAGGGCGCCGTCGGGATCGATACGGCGGGTGTTGGCCGGCCGGGCGAGATGCTCGGGGGTGTCGATCCCTGCCAGTGCCTGGGCGGACAGGGCGTGGAGATCCTTGCTCGCCTGATCGTGCACGGTCGGGAAGTTGTTCGCGGGGGCGGCCGGATGGGCGCGGGTGATGCCGGCGTTCCGCGACAGGGCGTCGTCGAACATGAGGGTGACGACCGGTACTCCGAGGGGCGTACTTCGGCTGCCTTCGGATGTACGACGACGCCGGGCGCTTCCCGAGGGATGCTCCGGGCATGGAGAACCAGCCCGCACGGGCCACCACGACAGAGCCAGTGCGCGGCAGTGCAGTCGGCTCCTTGCCGACCGCGCCCGTGTGGCGGAATGTGCGCCCGGTGGAGCGCCGCTGCTACGGAACCGGCGCGCTCCTCGTCGTCTCCGGGCTGCTGCATCTGATCGTCTTCGCCGTCGACGGCGGCTCCTGGGACGGCCCGGTGTCCTGGCGCAAGCCCGTCACCTTCGGGGTCTCGTTCGGACTGACGCTCATCGTGCTCTGCTGGGTGGCGTCCTACCTGCGCATACGTCCCCGCACGCGTACCGTGCTGCTCGCGCTGTTCGCCGTCGACTGCGTGCTGGAGGTCGGCGGCATCACGCTCCAGGCGTGGCGCGGCGTACCGTCCCACTTCAACACGGAGACCCCCTTCGACACGGCGGTCTCCATGGCGCTGGCCGTCGGCGGGGGAGTGCTGGTCGTCATCCTCACCACCCTCGCGGTCGCCTCGTTCCTCCGGCGCCCGGACGGACCGACGGGCATGGCGCTCGCCCTGCGGGCCGGTTTCGCGATCCTGGTCGTCGGGCTGCTGTCCGGAGCGGCGATGATCGCCCGTGGCGTCTATCTGACACGCACCGGCCATCAGCTGGCCGGCTACGACTCCACGGCATCGGTGAAGCCACTGCATGGAGTGAGCCTGCACGCGATCCTGGTGCTGCCCCTGCTGGCCGGAGTGCTGGCCAGAACCTCGTGGAGCGCCCGCACCCGTCGTACCGTCGTCCGCGCCGCCGTGGGGTGTTATGCGGCCGCCGTGGGCGGGGCGCTGGTGTGGGCGGTCGTCGCGTACTGACGAAGGCGGTGCAGGCAGCCGGGCGGTGAGGAGGCGGACTCGGAGCACCTGATGCAAGCTGCGGAAAAGGCAACGGGCCGGGGCGAACCGCGAAAGGCGATCATGAGCGCGAGGGATGCGAACGTCCGAAATGCCGGGGCCGCGGCCCCGGCCGACGCAGCGCTGTCCGGTTGCGCGGCGCTGGTGACCGGCGCCTCCAGCGGCATCGGGGCGGCCACCGCCCTGGCACTGGCCAGGCAGGGCGCGGCCCTCGCGCTGGTCGCCCGTCGAGCCGACCGGCTGGAGGAACTGGCCACCGCGATCCGGGACCGGGGCGGCTCGTGCGTCGCCCTCACCGCCGACCTCCGCGAGGCGACACAGGCCCGTCGCGCCGTCGAGGACGCCGCGGACCGGTTCGCACGGCTGGACGTGCTGGTGAACAACGCCGGATACGTGGCGATCGGCGCCGTGGAGGAAGGCGACCCCGAGGAATGGGATCGGATGGTCGACCTCAATCTGAAGGCCGTCCTGCACATGTCGCAGGCAGCGCTGCCGCACCTGCTGCGCGCGGCCGCTGACGGCCCGCGCCGGGTCGCCGACCTGGTGAACGTCAGCTCGCTCGCGGGCCGGGTGGCCCGTAAGAACAACAGCGTCTATTCAGCGACGAAACACGCGGTCGGAGCATTCAGCGAGGCCCTGCGCCAGGAGGTCACGGGGCGCGGTGTCCGGGTGGGCCTCGTCGAGCCGGGGATGACCACGACGGAGATGTCGACCGGCGCCGGGTTCGCGGCTGCGCGTGATCTGCCGCAGAGCGCATGGCTCGACGCCGAGGACATCGCCCGGGCCATCGCCTTCATGGTCACTCAGCCGCCGCACGCGGCTGTCAACGAGATCATGGTGCGCCCGACGGCCCAGGAACACTGAACCCTGGGATCCATCGACCTCGCTGAAGTCCAGGGAGCGGCCCGTGGCAGGGCCGCCGCCCGTTCCCGCCAGGTCCTGTCGTCAGACTGCCGTCGTCGCCCGAAGGGCTGTCGTGCGTGCCAGACGCCGCGCGGCAGACGGCAGTTCGACGACAGGATCTGGCCCGTCGGCCCGCCCGCGTCCGGGCTCAGCACGCCGGCCGCCACCAGGGCGACCCCCGATGCCGTCGGTCCACCCGGTTCGACAGGCGCCCCGGGTCCGGACGGTCTGTTGTCTGCCGTCGGACCCGCCGGCGCGAAGGGAGACGTCGGCCCACCCGCCGCTGACGCCAAGGACGGTACGGACGGGAAGGCCGGCGCCGACGGCCGGACCTGTCCTGAGGGATACTCTCTGCAGGCCCCGCCGGATGATCCGGATGCGCTGGTGTGACGCCGGGACGGCGCGGATGCACCGACCCCGAGCACCAGCAGCGGCCTCATCGGCCTCGGCGCCCTCACCGCACCATCCATGTACAGGAGACTTGATGGCTGAAATCCCGCCGCGCCAGGTACCGCGGCGCGTGGACGACAGTGCTGCGGACACAGGCACACGCGTCACCCTCGGCCGCGTCGAACCGCCGCGGCCGCAATACGCGGGGCTGTTCGTAGCGCCCCCCGACCTGCCTCCCGCCGACACCGAATGAGAATGCCCCCTCCCGCCGAAGTGGGAGGGGGCATCTTCATCTCTACGGGCACGACTGGGCGGCGCCACCGTCATAGCCGGGGTGATCGCCCTTCTGTGGCGGGCGCTCTCCTCGACGCGGTCCTCCTCGCCCTCGGTGATCTGCACGGTCCGGCCGGCGCGGAGCGGCGCCGATCGGTGAGCGGTCCGTCGTCGGAGTCTTCCGCCGGAAGTTCAACGGCTTGAGCACCACCAGCTATCTGCGGTCGCTCGGCCGGGACAGTGGGCTCTCGGAGTACGAGCGCCAGGAGGTCGTGGAGCTGGTCCAGAACGCGGTGTGGCGGCTGCTCCGGATGGCCGGTGCGATCTCGTCCCGCCGGGACAACGTGGTGTTCGGGGACCTCAAGCCGGAGCACGTCTTCATCGACGGCTCCCGCCTCCACTTCATCGACCCTGCCGTGCAGTGGGCGGCTGGGCCTCAGCCGGACGTTGCGAAGCTCACCGGCCGAGCGCTCCTTCTCGCCGTCGGGCATCCGGAGTTGCGCGCCGGGCGACAGATCGTGCAGGGGGTCGCGTCCACGCTCGCTCGGCACGTCGCGGCGCTGCCCGAGCACGAGCGGGCGGCACGACCCCTCGTGCCGCCGGGGGCCGGTAGCCGCGAAGGTGTACGTGTCGTCGAGCAGCCGCAGCGCCGCCGCGTTCCAGGGACAGCGACGGCAGCGGAACTCCGCCAGCAGACCGCCGACTTGGCGGGCAAAGATGTCCTTCGGCTCGCAGGGGATGCGCCGGAGCTGGTCGAGGGCCCAGTGGGCGAGCTCGCCCCCTCCTTCCGCTGCAAGGCAGACCGGCCCCTGCGGGAGCGGGAGGTCCGTTCCGTCCCAGAGCGCCTCCAGGTGCGCATCGAGCAGGTCCAGGGCGGTCCGGTCGGCAGGCAGTGACATTTCGCCACTCTAGGCCGTCTCTTTCGGGCTGTGCCGGCCCGGGGTGATCGGCAAGACGCGCGCTGCGGCGAACGATCCGGAGGAGCGACGGCACCGTGCCTCAGCCGGCCCGAGGTAAGCACGGTGCTGTCGAAACTCGTGAACATTCCGTCCCGGCCTTGGGAGCCTCATGCCTCCCAAACCAGTGTCGAAGTGCTGTCCGTTCTCATGGACGAAGCCAATCACCCGTACCGCAAGGCCCTGATCCAGATCTGTGAGCCGTGCAACGAGACGTGCAAGCACTGCTTCGTCTCGGCGACGAAGCGCGGCGCGTACATGCCGCTGGACGCGGTCCGGGGCCAGCTCATCCCGCAGCTTGCGGCGGCCCGCGCGAACCGGGTGACGCTGACCGGCGGTGAGCCGTTCATGCACGCCGACCTCATCCAGATCATCGGCGAGTTCCGGGCTGCCGGTACGTGCATGAGCCGCGTACCGATGCGGACCGGCTCACGGACCACTCGGCGCTGACGGTGGCCCTGGCCCTGGACCTGGACCTGGAGCCGGTGGCCCCGCTGACCGTGACCGACCCGGGCCAGGTGCAAGACCCGATCGGGGCCCTGTTCTCACCATGTAGGACGAGGAGAAGCGCGTGACGATGGACGAGACGTGGAGCGGCGTGGAGCGGCTGCGCGGGTGGTTGGATGAGTCCCCGGACCAGGCCGCGGCCGGCGACGTGCGGGTGCTGCGCGTCCTCAAGATCAGTGAGGAGGTCGGGGAGGTCTCCGAGGCCCTGACGGGAGTGCTCGGCGCCAACCCGCGCAAGGGCGAGTCCCACACGTGGCAGGACGTCGAGAAGGAGCTGAGCGACGTCATCGTGACCGCTGCGGTGGCCCTGGCCACGATTAGCCCGGACCCGGAGAAGGCGCTCGCCGAGCGCGTCCAGGGCCTACTGGGCCGCCTCGACCTGGACTGACCCGGACTCGGCCGCCGCGCAGAAGGGCCCGGGTTTGCGGTCGCATACTGTTTGGCTGCGCGTCTCCCGGTCTCCCGAGTGGGAGACGAGTGGGAGAAAAGTGGGAGACGATCATGACGCGTGGATGCGCGAAAGCGTCAGAATGCGCTAGATAGTGCTAGGTATGGCGACTTGGTCAGCCGGCGGACTCGCCCGCGTGCGGGCTCAGGGACCCGGCACCGACCAGGATGAACAGCAGAATGCCCAGAATGACCCGGTAGATCACGAACGGCATGAAGCTCTTCGTCGTGATGAACTTCATGAACCAGGCGATGACCGCGTATCCGACGCCGAAGGCGATGAACGTCGCGAAGATCGTCGGCCCCCACGACACATGCCCCTCGCCCGCGTCCTTCAGCTCGAAGACACCCGAGGCGAGCACCGCCGGGATCGCGAGCAGGAACGAGTAGCGGGCCGCGGCCTCGCGGGTGTAGCCCATCAGCAGACCGCCGCTGATCGTGGCGCCCGAGCGGGAGACGCCGGGGATCAGGGCCATTGCCTGGCAGAAGCCGAAGATCAGGCCGTCCTTGACGCCGAGTTCCTTGAGGGACTTGCGCTCCCTGATCGCCCGGTGCTTGCCACCCACCTCGTCGCGGGCAGCGAGGCGGTCGGCGATGCCGAGGACGATGCCCATCACGATCAGGGTGGTGGCGATGAGTCGCAGGTCGCGGAACGGGCCCTCGATCTGGTCCTTGAAGGTCACACCGAGGACGCCGATCGGGATGGAGCCGACGATGACGAGCCAGCCCATCTGCGCGTCGTGGTCGCCGCGCATCGACCGGTTGGTCAGCGAGCGGAACCAGGCCGAGACGATCCGGACGATGTCATTCCGGAAGTAGATGAGGACTGCGGCCTCCGTGCCGATCTGGGTGATGGCGGTGAATGCCGCCCCCGGGTCTTGCCAGCCGGCGAACGCTGCGGTGAGCCGCAGATGCGCGCTGGAGGAGATCGGCAGGAACTCGGTCAGTCCCTGAACGAGGCCCAGGACGAACGATTCGAACCAGCTCATGGGGCTTTGGCCATCCCGGAAGTGATCGTGCATCGGACGACGGCCTCCAGGGCCGTCGACAGCGTGCGGATTGCGGTCATATGGCGGATTGCGGTCATATGAGGGACGGGCCACGTCGGGCCCGGTGATCGTCTGCGGTGCGCGGGCAGCGTATCGCCCTTGGGTGAACAGGCATACGACTGCCCCCGCACCCACCGTCGACCCCCGGTGGTGTCAGGGGGCACCGGACCGCAGACAGGCTCAGTCCGCGGCGAGGCGGTGCCGCTTGCGCCAGGCGACGACGGCCGCGCCGACGCCCGTCAGCACGATGAAGCCCATCGCCGCCAGGAACGTGGGCGATGTCGGGGACGCGGCCTCGCTGCCCGCGACGACGTAGGCGGCGGTGTTCGGGATCGAGCCGAGCCCGGTGGCCACCAGGAACGGCGGATACCCCATCCGTGAGACCGCGGCGCAGTAGTTGGCGGCGGCGAACGGAACCCCCGGGAAGAGCCGCAGCGTCAGCATCGAACGGAAGCCGTGCCGGCTCAGCTGCCCGTCCGCAGCCTTCAGCCAGCGCCCGCGCACCAGCGTACGGAGCGCGTCCTGCCCCAGCACCCTGCCCAGCCCGAACGAGATGCCCGCGCCGAGCACCGTGCCCGCCAGGGCGGCGGCCAGACCGGCCTGCGACCCTAACAGCGCACCCGCGGCGAGGTTGAGGAGCGGCCGCGGCACGAACGCCACGGTGGACACGCCGTACGCGAGGCCGAACAGCAGGACCGCTGCGCCGCCACCGCTCAGCTGCGCCGGCCAGCCATGGGCCAGGAGGCGCTGGGGATCGAGGAGCAGCGTGGTCGCCGCGGCGGCCAGCAGCACGGCCACGAGCAGCGAGAACCGGGACCAGGGCGAGAGCAGCGCCCTCGTGCAGCGCACGGCGAGGCCGGTGGCGGGCCGGGCGGCGGGGACGGGGTCGAGCATTCGGGGAGAGTAACCGACATCTGCTGGTGATCGCCGTAATGTGCACCGTATGAGCCCCGCAGCCGAAGCCGCTCCCGGCGTGCCGCCGAGCGAGCTCGCCGACACCGTGCTGGCGCGTCTGACGGTCCTCTACCCCACGGCCGCCGATCCTGGGCGGGCCGCCTCCGCCGCCGCGTACATGAAGCACGTCGCCCCGTTCCTCGGCATCCCCACCCCGCAGCGCCGGGCCCTGTCACGCACGGTCCTGGACGGCACCGGGCGTCCCGACGAGGTGGACTGCGCGGCCGTCGCCCTGCGCTGCTGGAAGCTGACCGAGCGGGAGTACCAGTACTTTGCCGCCGACTATCTGCGCCGCCACGTGCCCCGCTGCTCCTCCCGGCTCCTGCCCGTCGTACGGCACCTCGTCTCCACCGTCCCCTGGTGGGACACCGTCGATGTGCTCGCCGCCCATGTCGCAGGACCGCTCGTCGCCGCCGACCCGGAGCTGAAGACGGTGATGGACGAGTGGATCGAGGACGACAACCTGTGGATCGCCCGCACTGCCCTGCTGCACCAGCTGCGCTACCCGGGACGCCACCGACACCGAACGGCTCTTCGGCTACTGCCTGCGCCAGGCGGAGCACCCCGACTTCTTCATCCGCAAGGCGATCGGCTGGTGTCTGCGCGAGTACGCCAAGACCGATCCGCGGGCTGTCAGGGACTTCGTCGACGGCGCCCGGGACCGGCTCTCGCCGCTGTCCGTACGCGAAGCCATGAAGCACCTCTGAGGCGCGACCGTCGCCGAACTCCCTTTCCGGGCCCGGTGGAAAACCATTCGACGGGGCCGGGGCCGTCGGCCATGATCGGACCCATGTTCCGGTACGCCTTCCTCGCAGCGCAGTCCGCAGTCGCGGACGCGCCGAAGGCTGCCGTCATCCCTTCCTTCCTCGCTGCCGCCGCAATCACCGCAGCAGCAGCCGCAGTCGACGCAGCAGTGTTCACGGCTGCCGCAGCGCCCATCGGCGGCGCCCGAAGCTGACCCTCCCCCGACAGTCCGGCGGACCCCGTAAGGGGAGGGTCGGCGGGGCCCTGGGGTCTTCTCTCTCAGCTTCGAGTTTCCAAGGAATGAGCCATGCCCAAGACGGCATACGTGCGCACCAAGCCGCACCTCAACATCGGCACCATGGGCCACGTCGACCACGGCAAGACCACCCTGACAGCCGCCATCACCAAGGTCCTCAGTGACCGCGGCACCGGCACGTTCGTCCCGTTCGACCGCATCGACCGGGCGCCGGAGGAGGCACAGCGCGGCATCACCATCAACATTGCGCACGTCGAGTACGAGACCGACACCCGGCACTACGCGCACGTCGACATGCCCGGTCACGCCGACTACGTCAAGAACATGGTCACCGGCGCCGCGCAGCTCGACGGGGCGATTCTCGTCGTGTCCGCGCTCGACGGGATCATGCCGCAGACCGCCGAGCACGTCCTGCTCGCCCGCCAGGTCGGCGTCGACCACATCGTCGTCGCCCTCAACAAGGCCGACGCGGGCGACCCGGAGTTGACCGACCTGGTCGAGCTGGAGGTCCGCGAGCTGCTCTCCGCGCACGGCTACGGCGGCGACACCGTCCCCGTCGTCCGCGTCTCGGGACTGAAGGCGCTGGCCGGCGACCCGCGCTGGACCGCGTCCGTCGAGGCATTGCTGGACGCCGTCGACACGTACGTACCGATGCCGGTGCGCTACACCGACGCGCCGTTCCTGCTGCCGGTGGAGAACGTCCTGACCATCACCGGCCGGGGCACGGTCGTCACCGGAGCCGTCGAGCGCGGCACCGTACGCGTCGGCGACCGGGTCTCCGTGCTCGGCGCGGACATCGAGACGGTCGTCACCGGCCTGGAGACCTTCGGCAAGCCGATGGAGTCCGCGCAGGCCGGTGACAACGTGGCGCTGCTCGTACGTGGGGTGGAGCGCGACCGGGTCCGCCGCGGCCACGTGGTGGCGGCGCCCGGCAGCGTGACGCCGAGCCGTCGTTTCACCGCGCAGGTGTACGTCCTGTCGGCGCGGGAAGGCGGCCGGACCACGCCGGTCACCACCGGCTACCGGCCGCAGTTCTACATCCGTACCGCGGACGTCGTCGGGGACATCGACCTCGGCGAAGCGGCGGTGGCGCGCCCCGGCGACACGGTCACCATGACCGTCGAACTGGGCCGCGACACCCCGCTGGAGTCCGGGCTCGGCTTCGCGATCCGCGAGGGCGGCCGCACGGTCGGCGCGGGCACCGTCACCGGCCTGCTCTGATCCGGGCACCGGGCCCGCCAACCGACCCCACGGGAGGCGGGCCCGGCGCCATGCGCGAGACTGACGGCATGTCAGACATTGCACTGGTGCTCGGAGCAGGCGGCGCCACCGGCGGCGCCTGGGAGACCGGAATCCTGCACGGGCTCGCCGAGGCGGGCGTGGACCTGTCCACCGCGGATCTCGTCATCGGAAGCTCCGCCGGGGCTCTCGTCGGCGCCCAGCTCGCCTCCGGACTGCTCGGCCTCCCGGAACTGTACGCACGTCAGCTGGCCGATCCGCAGGGCGAGACCGGCGGGAAGCTCGGCACCGCCAACCTCATGCGCTACGCCCGGGCGGTGCTGACCTCCCGTACCCCGGAGGCGTACGGGCAGAAGCTGGCCCGGATGGCGCGGGAGACCCGGACCGCCATCACCGCGGCCGAACGGCAGGAGCTGATCGCGAGTCGGCTCCTGTCGCCCGACTGGCCCGAGCGGCAGCTGCGGATCACTGCCGTCCGCGCGGACACGGGTGAACTCCACATCTTCGACAAGGACAGCGGTATCCCGCTCGCCGACGCCGTCACCGCCAGCTGCGCCGTCCCCGCCGTCTGGCCGGTCGCCACCATCGACGGGCAGGGCTGGATCGACGGCGGGGTGTATTCCCCGGCCAACGCCCATCTGGCCGCAGGGTATGAACGCGTTGTCGTCATCGCACCGACGGCCAGTGGCAACAAGGTGATCATTTCCCCCGGTCCCAGGCCACCGACCTCGAAGCGAAGGGTGCCCAGGTCGCGGTCATCATTCCGGACGCGGCCGCCAAGAAGGCATTCGGCCGCAACGTGCTCGACCCGAGCCGCCGGGCGGCCGCCGCCCGCGCCGGACTCGCGCAGTCCGCGGCGCACACCGAAGCGGTCGCCGCGGTCGTCGGCAGTTGAACCGGCACCCCACAATGGGGGAGTGAACGAGCCGATACCCGTGATCCGAGACGTGGACCAGGGCACCGCCAGACTCCTTCCCGACGTGGACCGGGACCGGGCCTGGCTGCTCACGGTCGACGGCGCACCCCAGTCGTACGTCGACCTCGACGATCCGGTCCACCTGGAGTTCGAGTACGCCCGACGGCTCGCCCATGTCCTGGACTGTGCCGCGGAACCGGACGCGCCTCTCGACGTACTCCACCTCGGCGGCGGCGCCCTCACCCTGCCCCGCTATGTCACCGCGACCCGGCCGGGTTCCCGGCAGGTCGTCGCCGAGGCCGACCTGGGCCTGCTCGCCCTGGTCGCCGAGCAGCTGCCACTCCCCGACGACAGTGGCATCACCGTGCACGGCACCGATGCCCGAGGGCTGCTGGAACAGACGCCGCCCGGCACCGTCGACGTCCTGATCGCGGACGTGTTCGGCGGATCGCGCGTGCCCGCGCACCTCACCTCCGTCGAGTACGCGCAGGCAGCCGCGCGGGCTCTGCGGGCCGACGGCATCTATGCCGCCAACCTCGCCGACGGCGCACCCTTCGCATTCCTCCGCTCGCAACTGGCCAACTTCGCCGCCGTTTTCGAAGAGCTCGCGCTGATCGCCGAACCGGCGGTGCTGCGCGGCCGGCGCTTCGGGAACCACGTCCTGGTCGCTTCCCGCAGTCCCCTCGACACCGCGGCCCTGGCCCGCCGCTGCGCCGCAGACGTCTTCCCCGCCCGGGTCGAGCACGGCGCCGGTCTGGCCCGGCTCATCGGCGCGGCACGGCCGGTCGGGGACGCCGACGCGGTCGCCTCACCCGAGCCGCCCGACGGTTCCTTCGGTATCGGCTGACAGCGTCTTCCCCGACGCAACCTCGATGGTTGCGGTCCGGCGGGTGAGGTTGCGTACGTCGGGTACGAACAGCACGGCCCCCGTGCAGAGCACGACCAGCGCCGCACAGCCCCACAATGCCTGACCGCGCCCGACCAGGTCCTCCACCGGACCGGCGACCGCGGTGGCCAGCGGCAGCATCGCCACCGATCCGAACCAGTCGTACGCCGATACCCGCGACAACTTCTCCTCCGGGATCTCCTGATGCAGGGCCGTCATCCAGGAGACGCCGAACACCTCGATGGTCACGCCGCTGACGAACATCACCGCACTGAGCCCGGCCACCGGCAGCGGCACCGCCAGCGCCGCCGACGGCAGGGCCAGCGGGAAGACGCAGAGCGTTCCGGCGAGCAGGAGCCGCCGGGGCTTCCAGCGCATCATCAGCAGCGCCCCGCACAGCGTGCCGACCCCGAACGCGGCGAGCGCGAATCCCCAGGGGCGGGCGCCGCCGAACTCGTCCCGGGCGACCAGTGGCCCGTACACCGACTCGGCGGCACCGACCACGGCGACCACCACCGAGAACTGCGCCACGATCGACCACAGCCAGGGGCGGCCGATGAACTCCTGCCAGCCCTCGCGCAGATCGGACAGGAGTCCGCCGCCGGGCTCCCGCGCCGGGATGTGGGCGACATCCAGGAAGGCGCGCAGCGCACCGGCCACCGCGAAGGCCACCGCGTCGACGGCCAGGACCCAGCCCGGATTCATCGCCGCGATCATGGCACCGCCGAGCGCGGCACCACCGATGGCGGCCCCGTGCATCGACATCCGGAAGAGCGCGAAGGCGCGGCCGGCCTGTTCGCCACTGACACTGGACATCAGCATGCCCTCGGCCGCCGGGTTGAAGAACGCCTGCCCGGTACCGCACAACGCGGTGAGCAGCATCATCTGCCACAGTTTCGGGTCGCCGGCCAGGACCAGCCAGGCGAACGCGGCCTGCGAGACACAGTTGAGCGCGTTCGCCGCCACCATCACCCGGTGGCGCGGCACCCGGTCCGCGATGGCGCCGCCGATGAGCAGGAACAGCACCAGCGGTGCGGTACGGGCGGCTGCCACCAGGCCTACGTCGCCGCCGTCGCCACCGGACTGCAGAACGGCGAACGCCGCCGCGATCAACGCACCGTGGGTACCGAGGCCGGTGATGATTGCGGCGGCGGTCAGCAGACTGTAGTTGCGGCCGGCCCAGGCGGGGCGGCGGATGCGGGGACGGGGGATGCCGGCAGGAGTCACCGTGGAACTATCGCTGCCGGGCCCCTGCCCTGCCAACTGCTTTGCCGGAGCAGGTGGAGCAGGTCAGGAGGCGGTGACCTCGGTCAGCCGCACCGTGCTGAGGATCTTCATGACCGTTGCGTCCGGGAGCTCGTCCTTGACGGAGTCGGCACCGTAGAGGATCCAGGAGGAGAAGTCACCGTTCTTGTTCTTGAAGGTGAAGGCGAAGGTCTTGCCGTCGGAGTCGCACTTCTTCTTCTTGGTGACGTCGGGGGCGGTGGCCGTCACGAGGCTGCCGGTCAGACCCGACTGGGTGGTGTACTTCTTCGCCTTGCTGATCTTGATCGTCTTCTTCGGCATGTGCTGCGCGTAGGCGGTCCATGCCCAGGCCCCGGCCTCGTTGTGGGCGTTGGCGTCGGCGTCCGTGGCGCCCTCGGCGCCGCGGGTGCCCACACCGGCCAGGCTGTACTCCTCCTTGGTGCCGTCCTTGTCGTCGTCGTCGACGCACCACTTGCTCTGGAAGTACGCCGGCGCGGAGAAGCCGATGGCCGGCGAGTCGTCGCCCTTCTTGTCGTCCTCGAAGTACGAGAACGTCCCGGGCGACGCGACCTCCCAGTCACCGGGTACGTCGAACTGGGTGCCCCACTTGGGGTTGGTGACGACCTTCCAGCCGGCGACGAGGGGCTTGGCGTCCCCGTCGGTGCCCCGAGGGTTCGGCACCGCGGAGGACGTGTCGGCGGACGGCTTCGCGGAGGACGACGACTTCCCGCCGTCGGCGACGTCGGTGCCGCCCTTGTCGTCCTTGTTCATCACCACGACGCCGGTGACCACGGCGGCCACGACCACAGCGGTGGCTGCGACGATGGCGACGACGGTCGTCTTCTTCTTGTCGTCGCCGCCGGGCTGCGGTGCACCGGGCGGGCCGGAGACCGCGTACTGCGGCACGGTGGGCTGCTGGTACGGGTTCGGCTGCGGGTATCCGGGCTGCTGCCCCGGCTGGTCATGCTGCTGATATCCCGGCTGCTGATAGGGATTCGGCTGCTGGTACCCCGGCTGCTGATACGGGTTCTGATTCTGGTCCTGCGGGTTTTGCTCGCCCCCGGGCGGCTGCTGTCCTGGCCACATGGCGAGTAACCATAGAGGGACGGTGGCCCGTCGACCACGCCCGCCCCCGTGAAGGAACGGTCGAGGCGGTGGTCACGCGGACGCCGGGGGGATCGTGCAGGCGCGATCCGGGGGATGGCCAAACACCCCTACCCGTGAGTAACCTTCGGCTCATGAGCACTGAACAGATGACAGTCGGAGACATGCTCCTCGCGACGGTTCCGATGGCCAGGACCCTCAACCTCGAGTTCCTCGAGGCGACCTCGGAGCGCGCGGTCGTCCGGATGCCGGACCGGGCCGACTACCACAACCACGTCGGCGGACCGCACGCCGGAGCGATGTTCACGCTCGCGGAGTCGGCCAGCGGCGCGATCGTCATCGCCGCCTTCGGCGATCAGATGTCCCGTGCCGTACCGCTCGCCGTGAAGGCGGAGATCGGCTACAAGAAGCTCGCGATGGGCGTCGTCACCGCGACCGCGACCCTCGGCCGGCCGGTGGCGGACGTCGTCGCCGAACTCGACGCGGGCAAGCGGCCCGAATTCCCCGTCGCCATCGAGATCCGGCGTGCGGACGGCGCGGTCACCGGCGAGATGACCGTGGTGTGGACGCTCCGCCCGAACGCCTGAGCGGCCTGCCTCCTCAGCTGGGCCGTCCCACCCCATCGAGGGTGCGGGGCGGCCCATCGCGCTGTCCGGGCAGATGGCACGACAGGTAGGCTTCCCGCCGTGCGCCGAGGAGTTGCCCGGCGGGCGACGGCACATCAGCACGGGAGGAACCGGCGTTGCACATCCAGGAGTGGCTGGAGACAGTCCCCGCGGTCAGCGTGTACGTTCTGGTGGGCGTCGTCATCGGTCTGGAGAGCCTGGGCATTCCGCTGCCGGGCGAGATCGTCCTCGTCAGCGCGGCGCTGCTGGCCGCCGGACACAGCGGCATCAACCCAGTGATCCTCGGTGCCTGCGCGACCGCCGGGGCGGTCATCGGGGACTCGATCGGATACGCCATCGGCCACAAGGGCGGCCGGCCGCTCCTCGCCCGGCTCGGCGGGAAGTTCCCCAAGCACTTCGGCGAGGACCAGATCGCCATGGCGGAGCGGTCGTTCCAGAAGTGGGGCATGTGGGCAGTGTTCTTCGGCCGCTTCGTCGCGCTGCTGCGTATCTTCGCCGGACCGCTGGCCGGTGTCCTGCACATGCCGTACTGGAAGTTCCTGATCGCCAATGTGCTCGGCGGCATCGTCTGGGCGGGCGGGACCACGGCCGTCATCTACTCGGTCGGGGTCGTCGCCGAGGCTTGGCTCAAGCGCTTCTCCTGGCTCGGCCTAGTGGTCGCCCTGCTGTTCGGGCTGACCTCGATGCTGGTCCTCAAGAACCGGGCCAAGAAGGCGGCGGCCCAGTCCGCCGAACGTACCGTGGCCGAGCCGGGGACCGTACCGGCAGCGGACTGAGCCCGGGCGGCCCGGCTCACAGGGCCGACCGCTCGTCCGTCACTCAGCCCTCGTGCGCCTGACGGTGCGCCTTGGCCAGCTCCACGTACCCGACGGCATTGAACGCGATGCCCTCGAGCTCCTCCTCGGTCAGCTCCCGCTTGACCTTGGCGGGCACGCCCGCGACGAGCGAGCCCGGCGGCACCCGCATCCCCTGCGGGACCAGCGCCTGGGCCGCGATCAGCGAACCGGCGCCGATGTGCGCACCGTTGAGGACCGTGGCCCCCATGCCCACGAGAACGTCGTCCTCGACGGTGCAGCCGTGCAGTACGGCGTTGTGCCCGACCGAGACGCGCTCGCCGACCGTGACGGGGAACCCGGGGTCGGCATGGACGCTGCAGTTGTCCTGGATGTTGCTGCCGGCACCGATGGCGATGGGAGCGCAGTCGGCCCGCAGCACCGCCTGGTACCAGACGCTGGAGCCCGCGGCCAGGGTCACCTCGCCGATCACGACCGACGTCGGCGCGGTGAACGCGTCCGCGTCGATGTCCGGCTCGTGGCCGCCCATGCCCGTGATCAACGCCTGCTCTGCCATCGCCCGTTCCTCCGTGTCTCCGGCCGTGGTTGTCCGTTCGCGCCAGGGGAACCGTATGCGACAGCCGGGCGGCCGCCAGTGAGTGGGGTGAACATCACAAGGAGCCGCGGTGACCGGCCCGGGTGCGCCGACTACGGTGAGCGAGTGCCCAAGAACAGCAACACGTTCTCCTCCCTCACCGCCTGGCGACGGCGCCTCCTGTCCCGAGCCGTCCACCGCGGCTGGCGTGCGGTACAGGAGGCCGGCGCGATCACCGCGGAACACCCGGGCGGGCTGCGGTTCGGCCGTATCGGCGAGGGGACCCGGCTGGCGTTCCCCCAGGGCACGGTCTTCGGAGAGCCGTGGATCGAGCTCGGCGACCACTGCATCATCGGCGAACAGGTCACCCTGACCGCCGGACTCATGCCGGACCTGGACCTCGGCTCGGAACCCATCCTGACCCTGGGGGACGGGGTGGTGCTCGGCCGCGGCAGCCACGTCGTCGCCGACACCACGGTGGCCATCGGGTCGAACACGTACTGCGGACCGTACGTCTACATCACGTCGACGAACCACAGCTACGACGATCCGCACGAGCCGGTCGGCCGGCAGTGGCCGCGCATGGAGCCGGTCACCATCGGACCCGGCTGCTGGATAGGCACGGGTGCGGTGGTCCTGCCGGGAGCCAGGCTCGGGCGCAACGTGGTGGTCGCGGCGAGCGCGGTGGTACGTGGCGAGGTGCCCGACCATGCGGTCGTGGCCGGTGCGCCCGCACGCGTCGTACGCAGCTGGGACCCGGAGAAGGGCTGGCAGCCGCCCCTGCGCACACCCGCCCCGGTGCCGATCCCGGCGGGCGTGACGCCCGAGCAGCTGCTGGCCGTCGCGGAACTGGAAGACAGCTAGGGTCTTTCGTTTGGATCAGGCTGGATCAGGGAGCGGGGTCCGGCCTGATCCGCCGGACACCCCTGGTGCGAGTCCGTCGCCTACCCGGTGGCGAGCAGCACCGTTCCCACCAGAGCCAGACCGGTCCCCGCCGCCTGCACCCAGCACGAGGGCTGCCACGGTCTGCGAGACGACAACCACGGTGAGCGCGGGCACACGTCGCGTGAGCAGCCCGCCGCCGAAGTCGGCCAGCCCCCACAGCAGGCTGGTGGCCAGGGCGAACAGTGCTGTCATGGCATGCCTCGCAGTACAGTGCGATGAACGAGTGGGTGCACCACACCGTAGTGCAGTATTTTCGACTCTGTCATCCAGAATATTGGACGGAACGTGTCTGACCTCGACCAGCTCACGCAGTCGCTCGCGCGCAACCTCAAGCGCTGGCGCGGCGAACGCGGCTTCACCCTGGACGCCCTCGCCGCCCGCGCGGGCGTCAGCCGAGGCATGATCATCCAGATCGAGCAGGCGCGCACCAACCCGAGCGTCGGCACCACCGTCAAGCTCGCCGACGCGCTGGGCGTCAGCATCACCACCCTGCTCGACTACGAACAGGGCTCCCATGTGCGGCTGGTGCCCGAGAGTCAGGCGGTGCGCATGTGGTCCACCGAGGCGGGCAGCTCCACGACCCTCCTCGTCGGTACGGAGGCCAGGGGGCCCCTCGAACTCTGGTCCTGGCGCCTGATGCCCGGCGAGGGCAGCGCCTCCGACCCGCATCCCGAAGGCACCGTCGAACTCCTGCACGTCACCACGGGCGTACTCACCCTGGTCGTCGACGGCGAGGCGCACTCCGTACCCGCAGGCACCTCCGCCACCTTCGAGGCACACCACCCGCACGCCTACCGCAACGACGGCTCCGAGCCCACCGAGCTCACCATGGCGGTCTCCATCCCGCCGGCCCGCTGAGTTCACCGGCTGAGACGGTCAACCGGACCTCGCGCAAGCCTGTGACGGGCCGCCGGGTCACGGCTGGGTCCCCCGCAGAGACGGAAGCCGGCGGGTCGCGAAGTCGACCGCGTCGGTGAAGTCGAAGAGCCGGGCGGCCGTCGAGCCCACCGGGCCGGTGCGTACCGCCGCGCCGTTGTCAGTGCGGGCGAACTCCGCCCCGAGCGCGGCGAAGTCGCTGTCGTCCAGTGCTACGTCCTCGTACTCCCACCAGTGACGTCTGCCCCGGGTCGTCACCACACAGCGGTAGGTGCGGCGCGGCGGGGTGGGTGCGCGGTACTCGCCGAGGTGGAACGCGGTGCAGGAGTCGAAACCGGTGCCCAGCAGCAGCACTTGAGCCCGTACGTCGTAGAGGCAGGCCAGCGGTGAGTCCTCCCCGAGGTGACAGTCGGGGTGGTGGTGTGCGACCAGCTTGCCGGCGAGGGGGCCGAGGGCGGCGAAGGATGTCTGGGGGTGGCTGCTGCGTGCCGCCCCCGGGGTCAGCCGTACGGTCTCCGCGAGACGGCCCATCGACGGTGCGGCCGTGGTGGCGGGGTCGAACGGCGGCAGGCTCGCGCGGACCGCCTCCCGGGCGTGGTCGGTGAGGCCGCGGACCCGGTTGCGGTACTGGGGGGAGGTGTCGGAGTTCTCCGGTGTGAACGACGGGACGATCAGGGTGCCGTCCTCGCCGAGCGCGTCCCGCAGCGCACCGATCAGGGCGCCGGCCCCGCCGCTGACCGCTCCCACCGCCCGCATCGACGCATGCACCAGGAGGACGCCGCTCCGCTCCACGCCGAGCCGGGACAGCTGATCGGCCAGCCGGCTTCGGCGGTGGGCGACGTTCACGGCACTCGGCGCACTGATGACAGTCACAAGGGGGCATTCTCCCAGCGGAGCGTTATGTGTGATACCCCGCACATTCGGCCGAGGAGTGGTATGCCGCTTATCGGTCCAGAAGGGGTATTTCAATCGCCGGGCAGTGGTCCATCACCATGTCGAGTCCGGCCGCCCGGGTGCGTTCGTACGCAGCGTCGTCGATTACGCCGAGCTGGAACCAGACCGCCTTCGCGCCGATCCCGACGGCCTCGTCCGCGACGGCGCCCGCCAGTTCGCCGTTGACGAAGACGTCCACGACATCGACCGGGAACGGGATGTCGGCCAGCGACGCGTATCCCCTCTCGCCGTGTACCCGTTCCGCCTTGGGGTGCACCGGGACCACGCGCTTGCCGAAGCGCTGGAGGACCGCGGCGACGCGGTAGGCCGCGCGCGACTCGTTGTCGGACAGTCCCACCACGGCCCAGGTGTCGCCCGAGTCCCGGAGAATCCTGCGGATCGTCTCTGTCTCGGTCCCTGCTGCGTCTGCGTACATGATGCGGACAACGGACTGCGGCCGCGGGCCATTCCCGCTGCTGCACATAGGGTGGACGGATGCAGGAGCAGTACCGGACAGTCGCCCGAGCGGGCGTGCGCGAGATCGAAATCAACCGATCGCGCTTCATCTGCGCGCTCGCCCCCGCCGCCACTGAGCAGGAGGCGCAGGACTTCGTCGCACGCATCCGCAGGGAACACCCGACCGCCACCCACAACTGCTTCGCGTACGTGATCGGCGCCGACGCCTCCGTACAGAAGGCCAGTGACGACGGGGAGCCCGGTGGCACCGCGGGCGTCCCCATGCTGCAGATGCTGATGCGCCGGGAGATGCGGTACGTCGCCGCCGTCGTCACCCGCTACTACGGCGGGGTGAAGCTCGGCGCCGGAGGGCTGATCCGGGCCTACGGAGGAGCGGTCGGCGAGGCGCTCGACGAGCTGGGCACGATCACCCGGCAGCGGTTCCGGCTCGCCACGGTCACCGTCGACCACCAGCGGGCGGGCAGGCTCCAGAACGACCTGCGCGCCACCGGACGGGCCGTGCGGGAGGTGCGGTACGAGGAAGCGGTGATCATCGAGATCGGGCTGCCGGACGCGGATGTCGAGGACTTCCGGCGCTGGCTGGCCGATACGACGGCGGGTGAGGCGCTGCTGGAGCTGGGCGGCGAGGCGTACGGGGACGCCTGAACGCGCTCGGCGGGGTGGGACGGCCGGGCTGCGCAACCGGAATTCGGTGGGGGGAGGCCGTTAGCCTCTCGGTCGGTTGATCATCGTCGGCCTGCAGGGCGCGTCCGACCTCCCGAGAGGACCTTCGCATGAGAACCGAGCCGCAGGCTGTGGACATGGAGGCCCTGCGTTCGCCGACGGGGACGTGCTGCGCGGCGAGCATCCCGGGCGTACCACTGGTCCGGAGCGATCCGTGTACGCCCCCGTCGGGCTTCCCCGGCAGGATCTCGCCGTCGCCTGGGCCGCATACCGGCAGGCGGAACGGCTCGGCATCAGAACGCGGATCGACCTTCTTCGCTGAACACGTCGGAGGCGGTGCGCGGCGATGGGAGACTGTGAGCTGTGAGGAAGCGGGTTCGTGAGGGATCAGGGGCGCAGCGGCGTTAGCGTGGTCGGTGCCGACCGTGCGCTCCCGCGCCGGTCCGGTGCGGCTCCCGGGCACGGCAGGCGCGGACGCTGGGTGCGAAGGAAGGGAAACATGCAGGTCGGAGCCAGGTCTTGAGGATTCTGCACACATCGGACTGGCACCTGGGGCGGTCGTTCCACCGGGTCTCGCTGCTGGAGGCACAGGCCGCCTACCTCGATCATCTGGTGGCGACCGTCCATGAGCGCGAGGTCGATGCCGTCGTCGTCGCGGGTGATGTCTACGACAGAGCCGTGCCCCCGCTCTCCGCCGTCGAGCTCTTCGACCGGGCCCTGCACAGTCTTGCCGCCGCGGGCGTACCCACGGTGATGATCTCCGGGAACCACGACTCGGCCCGCAGGCTCGGCGTCGGCGCAGGACTGATCGGACGGGCCGGTATCCATCTGCGTACCGACCCGGCGGAGTGCGCCACCCCCGTCGTCCTGCACGACGAGCACGGCGATGTGGCGTTCTACGGGCTGCCCTACCTCGAACCGGCCCTCGTCAAGGACGTGTTCAAGGCGGAGCGGGCCGGACACGAAGCGGTGCTGACCGCCGCCATGGACCGGGTCCGCGCCGACCTCGCCACCCGGCCGGAATCCACCCGCTCCGTGGTCCTCGCCCACGCCTTCGTCGCGGGCGGCGAACCCAGCGACAGCGAGCGCGACATCACCATCGGCGGTGTGGCCGCCGTACCCGCCGGAGTTTTCGACGGCGTCGACTACACGGCACTCGGCCATCTGCACGGCTCCCAGGCCGTCACCGACCGGGTGCGCTACTCCGGCTCACCCCTCGCGTACTCCTTCTCCGAGGTCGCCCACCGCAAGACCATGTGGCTGATCGACCTCGGAGCCACCGGAACGATCACCGCCGAGCGGATCGACTGCCCGGTGCCCCGCCCGCTCGCCCGCCTCCGCGGCCGCCTGGACACCCTGCTCGAAGACCCCGCGCTGGCCCGGCACGAGGAGGCATGGGTGGAGGCGACCCTCACCGACCCGGTCCGTCCGGACGAGCCGATGGCCCGCCTCCTGGACAGGTTTCCGCACACCCTGAGCCTCGTCTTCGAACCCGAGCGGGCCCCCGAGGACCCGCTCGCCTCGTACGCACAGCGCCTCAGGGGGCGCGACGACCAGCAGATCGCGGAGGACTTCGTGGCGCATGTCCGGGGCGGGAACGGGGCGGACGACCAGGAGCGCACGGTGCTGCGCGGCGCCTTCGACCACGTACGGGTGGACGACGGCGTGCGCGAGGTGAACCGTTGAGACTCCACCGGCTCACCGTCACCGCCTTCGGCCCGTTCGGCGCCACCCAGGAAGTCGACTTCGACGCGCTCTCCGCCGCCGGACTCTTTCTGCTGCACGGACCCACCGGAGCGGGGAAGACCTCCGTCCTCGACGCCGTCTGCTACGGGCTGTACGGCGCGGTGCCCGGAGCCCGCCAGAGCCCCGGCACCTCACTGCGCAGCGATCACGCCCCGGCCGGCCTCCCCACCGAGGTCCGGCTGGAACTGACCGTCGGCGGACGGCACCTGGAGATCACCCGGCGCCCGGCCCAGCCCCGCCCCAAGAAGAAGGGCGAGGGCTTCACCACCGAGAAGGCGCAGAGCTGGCTGCGCGAGTACGACCCCGAGCACGGCTGGCGGGCGCTCAGCCGCTCGCACCAGGAGATCGGCGAGGAGATCACCCAGCTCGTCGGGATGAGCCGGGACCAGTTCTGCCAGGTGGTGCTGCTGCCGCAGGGCGACTTCGCACGCTTCCTGCGCGCCGATGCCGAAGCCCGCGGCAAACTGCTCGGCAGACTCTTCGACACCCGCCGCTTCGCGGCCGTCGAGGAACGGCTCACCGAACTGCGCCGCACCACCGAGACGCAGGTCAAGGCCGGGGACGAGCAGATCCTCGGGATCGCCCAGCGGATCGTCCAGGCCGCCGGACCGGCTGCCGGTGAACTGCCCCTGCCGGACGCCCGGCCCGGCGATCCGGGACTCGCGGACGGCGTACTGGAGTGGGCTGCAGTGGCCCGCAGCAACGCCCGGGAACGGCTCGACATCGCCGAGTCCGTACTCTCCGCCGCCGAGAGTGGGCAGGCCCTCGCCCGCCGCGAACTCGATACCGCACGCGAACTCGCCAGACTCCAGCAGCGGTACGAGGAGACGCGCCGCCGCGCCTCCGAACTCGAAGCCCGCCGCCCCGAGCGCGACCGGCAGTGCGAGCGGCTCGAACGGGCGCGCAAGGCAGAACTCGTCGCCCCCGCACTGGAGTTGCGCGACGACGCCGAGCGTGCCCACCGGACTGCCGGAGAGGCCCGTGAGCGCGCCCGCGCCCAGCTGCCCGACACTCTTGTCGACGCGGGTGCCGAGCAGTTGGCAACCCTGGAACGCAGGCTCCGGCAGGAGCTCGGCGGTCTCGACGCCGCGCGTCGTGCCGAGCGGCGCAGCGCGGAGATCGACACCGAGCGGGCCGAACTGGAACGTCAGGCCCGCGCCGACGACGAACTGATCCAGGAAGCGGAAGGCTGGCTGGCGGGCTGGGAGTCCACCCGCCGCGAACTACAGGAACGCATCCAGACGGCACAGGAGTCCGCGACCCGCGCCGAACACCTTGCGGGACGGCTTGAGCCGGCCCGCCGCCGCCTGGACGCGGCCCGTCGCCGCGACGCGCTCGCGGCCGAGACGACGGATGCGGCCCGCCGGCTGGCCGCGGCCCGCGAGCGCGCCCTGGGTGCACACGAAAGGTGGCTTGGGCTGCGGGAGCAGCGGCTGCGCGACATCGCCGCCGAGCTCGCGGCGGAACTCGTCGACGGCGAGGCCTGCAAGGTCTGCGGGTCGGGCGACCACCCGGAGCCCGCGCGCGCAGCGGATGGGCATGTCGACCGGGCAACCGAGGAGACGGCTCTCGCCGTGTACCGGCGGGCCGAGCAGGCGCGTACGGAGGCGGATCGGGAGCTCGGAGCCGTACGGGAGAAGCACGCGGCGGCGCGTGCCGCGGCGCTGCCCGTGGTGGGGACCGCTGCCGATGATGCCACTGACCGCGGAGCTGCCGGGACTGCCGATGACGGGCCCCACGCTACTGAACCAGCGGTTGTCGAACTTGAGGCGCTGGTAGTCGAGTTGGCGGCCGAGCACACCCATGCGCACCGTACCGCCGCCGGAATGCACGCCGCGCGCGAGGCCCTCGCGGTCGCCGAACGGGAGCAGACCGAGAGGCTCGAAGCGCGGCAGCAGGCCGAGCGCCGCTGCGCCGCCCGGATCTCGCGGCGGGAAGGGCTCGATCGGGAGCAGGCGGGCCTGGAGGCCGAGCTGACGGTCGCTCGCGGCGAATCCGGCAGCGTCGCCGCGCACGCCGCCCTGTTGGAACGCCGGGTGGCTCTGCTCGCCGACGCCGCCGAGGCGGTGCGCGCCGAGGAGCTGGCGGCGCGGCGCAGCAAGGAGGCCGACGGCCGGCTCGCGGACGCCGCGTTCCGGGCCGGGTTCGACACCCCTGAGGCTGCCGCTGCCACCCTGCTCACGGACGCCGAGCACCGCGACATCCAGCACCGGATCGATGGCTGGCAGGCCGAGGCCGCAGCCGTCGCCGAACGGCTCGCCGAGCCCGAGACCCGCGCCGCCGCCGAGCACCCGGAGGCCGACCCCGACGGCGCACAGGCCGCGTACGACGCGGCCGAGGGACGGCTGCGGAACGCCGCCGCCACGCTCGCCGCCGCCCGGGAGCGCTGCGCCGAACTCGGCCGGCTGTCCCGCCGCGCGGCGGAGGACGTGCGCACGCTGGGACCGCTGCGCGACGAGTACGACCGGGTGGCCCGGCTGGCCGGGCTCACCGCAGGCACCTCTGCGGACAACGAACGGAAGATGCGGCTGGAGTCGTACGTTCTTGCCGCCCGGCTCGAACAGGTCGCCGCCGCCGCCACCGCACGGCTGCAGCGGATGTCGTCGGGCCGCTACACGCTCGTCCACTCCGATGCCCGCACCGGAGGCCGCCGGTCCGGCCTCGGGCTGCATGTCGTCGACGCCTGGACCGGCCGTGAGCGCGACACGGCGACGCTCTCGGGCGGCGAGACGTTCTTCGCCTCCCTGGCTCTGGCGCTCGGTCTCGCCGACGTCGTCACCGACGAGGCGGGAGGGGTCCGGCTGGACACACTCTTCATCGACGAGGGGTTCGGCAGCCTCGACGACCAGACCCTGGACGAGGTCCTCGACGTACTGGACTCGCTGCGCGAGCGGGATCGCAGCGTCGGCATCGTCAGCCACGTCGGCGATCTGCGCCGCCGGATCCCCGCCCAGCTCGAAGTGGTCAAGGAGCGGCACGGGTCGGCGGTGTTCCACCGCGCGGCCGGCGAACTGTGCGTCGGGGCGCGTGGAACGCAGCGGGTCGGAGCAGAATAGAAACCTTTTCGTGATCGTTGCGCCGCTCTCTTCCGGCAGAGGGGGGAAGCGGCCGGGCCCACCGTACCGAACCGGGCCCGACCGCCTTCGTGTCGATAACCGTCCGGGTCAGAGCTTCGACAGCTCGTCGACCAGATCGTCCAGACCCAGCGGCCCCTGCGACAGGGCGGCCATGTGCCAGGCCTTCGCATCGAACGCGTCGCCGTGCGCCTTGCGCGCGTTCTCCCGGCCCAGCAGCCAGGCACGCTCGCCCAGCTTGTAACCGATGGCCTGCCCCGGCATGGACAGGTAGCGGGTCAGCTCGCTCTCCACGAAGTCCGCCGGCCGGCCGCTGTGGTTGCCGAAGAACTCCTGCGCCAGCTCGGGTGTCCACCGCTCACCGGGGTGGAAGGGGGAGTCCGCCGGGATCTCCATCTCCGCGTGCATGCCGATGTCCACGATCACCCGGCAGGCACGCATCATCTGCGCGTCCAGGTAGCCGAGGCGGCGCTCCGCGTCGGGCAGGAAGCCGAGCTCGTCCATGAGCCGTTCCGCGTACAGCGCCCAGCCCTCGGCATTGGCGCTGACGATGCCGATCGACGCCTGGTAGCGGGAGAGACTGTCGGCGACATGGGCCCACTGGGCGATCTGCAGGTGGTGGCCCGGGACACCCTCGTGGTACCAGGTGGAGACCAGGTCGTACACCGGGAAGCGGGTCTCGCCCATGGTGGGCAGCCAGGTGCGGCCGGGGCGGGAGAAGTCCTCGGACGGACCCGTGTAGTACGGGGCCGCGGCGCCGCCGGGCGGTGCGATCCGGGACTCCACCTTCCGTACCCGCTCGGCGAGTTCGAAGTGTGTGCCGTCGAGGGCTTCGATCGCCTCGTCCATCAGGCCCTGCAGCCAGGCCTGGACCTCGTCGACACCCTCGATGTGCTTGCCATGTACATCGAGATGGGCCAGCGCCTCCCAGGGGCCGGCCCCGGGCAGCACCTTGTCGGCCTCGGTCTTCATCTCGCCGAGCAGCCGGTGATACTCGGACCAGCCGTACGCGTACGCCTCGTCGAGATCCAGATCGGTACCGTTGAAGTAACGCGACCAGCGGGCGTACCGCTCGCGGCCCACCGTGTCGGGCGCACCCTCGACCGCGGGGGCGTACACATCGCGCATCCAGTCACGCAGCGCCTCCGTGGCCTCCGTGGCCTGCCGGGCGGCGTCGTCCAGATCCGCGCGCAGCGAGTCCGGGCCCGCGGCGACGAAGCCCTGGTAGAACCCCGTTCCGTCCTGTCCGACCCACTCGGTCAGCTGGCCGATGAAGGTGGCGGTGGCGCGCGGACCGCCGTACAGCTTCCGTTCCAGGCCGAGCGCGAGCGAGGCGCGGTACCCCTCCAGGGCTCCGGGAACCGCGAGCAGCCGCTCCACGACCGCCGCCCAGTCCTCATCGGTCTCGGTCGGCGTCACCGTCAGCACCTCGCGGACGCTGTGCGCCGGTGAGTGCAGGTTGGAGACGGCTCGCAGGCTCTCATCGGCCTCATGGACAGCGATCTCCGCGGACAGCCGCTCGCGCAGCAGGCGGCCACAGCGGCGCTCTGCGTCGCTGTCCGCGCCAGGGAGCTGCTCGGCGGCGTCGAGCTTCACCAGGGTGGCGCGGGCGAGTTCGGCAAGGGCTTCCTGCCCGGCGGGGGAGAAGTCGGGAAGACGGCGGGAGCTTTCCGCCACACCGAGGTAGGTACCTGAGATCGGGTCGAGTTCGATGAATGCGTCGACGTAGGCGTCGGCGACCTGGCGGGGCAGCGCGCTGTTCGAAGTGTCTGACATGCGGACATCTTCGTACGGCCAGAGGGCCCGCGTCACTATCAATAGATCTCAGGGACTTGACACAGCCCATTCCGGTTCGACGTGGTGGACGCGGATCACCGACCGCGGTGGCCGGAACCGGTCATTCGGATTCTGCGGTCCTTCCGGGCGCCGTGGCGGCCGGCGGCAACAGTGGCCCGCACTCCCACTGCTGGAATATCAGCCGCGTCTCCACCCGGGCCACTTCGCGCCGCGAGGTGAACTCGTCGAGCACCAGCCGCTGCAGATCCGCGGTGTCGGCAACGGCCACGTGGACCAGATAGTCGTCGGGGCCGGTCAGATGGAAGAGCGCACGGGACTCCGGCAAAGCCCTGATCCGCTCGACGAACGGGCCGATGAGCTCCCTGCGGTGCGGGCGGACCTGCACCGAGAGCAGCGCCTCCAGACCACGGCCGATCCTGGCCGGGTCGAGACGCAGCCGGTGGCCGAGAATCACGCCTGAGCGGCGCAGCCGGGCCACCCGGTCCAGACAGGTCGACGGTGCGACCCCGACCTCGGCGGCGAGCTCGCGGTACGTGGTCCGGGCATCGTTCTGCAGCAGCCGCAGAATGTGCAGGTCCACCGGGTCCAGAACGACGGAATCGGCCATTCGCCGAACGTAGCACGGTGCTTCGACGCCACGGCCCGTCACCTGTTCAGAGTGGTGTCATGGACACTGAAGCCTCGATGCGGCCCTCGACGACACCCCGGTCCAGGGCGCTGGCTACCGAAGCCGTGCACGCTGGACGCGACGACCTCGCTGCACTCGGCCTGCACGCCCCGCCGATTGATCTGTCCACCACCTACCCCTCGTACGACTCCAGGGGAGAGGCGGAACGGATCGACACCTTCGCCACCACCGGCGCCCGGCTCGACGGGCCGCCTGTCTACGCCCGGCTCGACAACCCGACCACGGCCCGGTTCGAAACGGCTCTGGCCCGGCTCGAAGGGACCGAGAGCGCTGTGTCGTTCGCCAGCGGAATGGCGGCGTTCACCGCGGTTCTGCTGGCCCGCGCGAGCATGGGACTGCGCCATGTGATCGCGGTCCGCCCGCTGTACGGCTGCAGTGACCATCTTCTCGGTGCCGGACTGCTGGGCACCGAAGTCACCTGGACCGATCCGGCGGGCATCGCGGAGGCGATCCGTCCGGACACCGGCCTGGTCGTGGTCGAGACACCGGCCAACCCGACGCTTGCCGAGGTCGACATCCGGGCGCTCGCGCACTCCTGCGGGTCGGTTCCGCTGCTCGTCGACAACACCTTTGCCACGCCGGTCCTCCAGCGGCCCGTCGAGCACGGCGCACGGATCGTTCTGCACAGCGCCACCAAGTACCTGGGCGGGCACGGCGATGTGATGGGCGGCGTCGTCGCCTGCGACGAGGAGTTCGCGGCCCGGCTGCGACAGGTGCGCTTCGCCACCGGCGGGGTACTGCATCCGATGGCCGGATATCTGCTGCTGCGGGGTCTGTCCACCTTGCCGGTACGGGTACGTGCCGCTTCCGCGAGCGCCGCCGAACTGTCCCGTCGGCTGGCCGCCGACCCGCGCATCGCCAGGGTCCACTACCCGGCGGTGGGCGGGGCGATGGTCTCCTTCGAGGTGTACGGGGATCCGCACCGGGTGATCTCCGCCGTACGGCTCATCACTCCCGCGGTGAGTCTCGGCAGTGTGGACACGCTGATCCAGCATCCGGCCTCCATCAGCCACCGCATTGTGGATGAGGGAGACCGGCAGGCTTCCGGTGTCGGGGACCGGCTGCTGCGTATGTCGGTCGGCCTGGAGGACGTCGAGGACCTGTGGGCCGACCTCTGTCAGGCGCTCAGCGACTCGCCTGCTCGTACGGCGGCAGGGAGCGTACCGGAGTCGCGTCCAGCCGGGCGGTGATGACGAGTGTGCCCTCCTCGATCTGGTAGTCGAGGGGAAGTTCGAGGGCTCGCATGGCGGCGACCATGCCGGTGTTGGACGCCTGGGTGACGGCGTAGACGCTGTCGCAGCCGGCCTCCACGGCGAGCGTCGCCAGGCGGCCGAGGAGCTCCGAACCGATGCCCCGGTGCTGCCAGTCGTCCTCGACGAGGAGGGCCACCTCGGTCTCGTCACCGTCCCAGAGGAGGTGTCCCAGGGCGACCAGGCGGCCGGAGGCCGTCTGGACGGCCAGGGTGCGGCCGAACCTGGGGCTCAGCAGGTGGTCCAGGTAGCGGTCGGCGTCGCGGACGGGACCGTGGTAGCGCAGCCGCAGCGTCTGCTCGGAGCAGCGGTTGTGCATGGCGCGGGCGGCGGCCAGGTCGCTCCGGTCCGCGCGGCGGACGGTGATCTCGTTGCCCTCGGGGAGCGTGAGCACGTGCTCGCTGCGCGGGACGCGGGGGCCGAGCCGGGCGTCGAGCTCGACCAGGGCGCGGGCCCGGGCGAACTCGGTCGGGGTGAACGGCAGATAGGGCCGCTCGATGGTGATCGCACCGCCGGACGGGTCGCGCAGTCGCATCACTGTCTCCTCGAGCATCCCTTCGACCGGTGCGCTCTCGCCGGTCGCACGGCCGGTGATCGAGACGGCGGGCAGCGAGTGGATGGTGCAGCGCCCGAGCAACTGGCGCAGGGCGAGCGGGAGTTCAGCGGCGTCCAGGGCGGTGCGGGTGGCGAGTTCCAGGATCCGGGTCGGGGCGTCCACCAGGTCGTGCGCGTCGGCCCGCTCGATCCAGGTGGAGCTGCCGCCCGCGGCGGAGATCGCCCGGCTCAGCTGCCGGACCTGGAGCGAGGCGGGGGCGCGCAGCAGGAACTCGTCGACCGTGCCCTGTGCCAGCGGATGCGTCTGCAGAGTGAGGATGTCGATCCGGTGCCGGGCGAGCGCGATGCAGAGCGCGGCGAGGCTGCCGGGGGTGTCCCGGACCGTGGTGCGCATCCGCCACAGCACCGTGTCCTCGTCGGACGGGGCCGGACCGGCGGCGGTGGGCGTGGTCACGAGTGCGGCGGCAGCGGTGGCCGCCGCGTTGTCGGTGACCGTGTGGTGGGACAGGTCCACGCTGTAGCCGACGCCGGTTGGCGGCGGGGCGTGACTGTGCCGCCGTGCCCACCAGGTGTGGAACGCGACCGTCGCCACGAGGGCCAGGGCCGAGGCGATCAGCAGATACGGTCCATCGGGCTGGTGCCCGATCATGTTGGCGATCGCGTCGGCCACCGCGACGGCGGTGAACAGGGCGGCCAGCTCGATCAGGTCCCGTCGCCAGTGGTGCGGGCGGCGGGCACTCTTCGCGGATGTCACATCAGTCATGAGCTCACTGTGACGGAGCGGTGTTGCCTGATCACGAACGCCTTGTGACTGATGGGTTAAGTGTGGATCTAGTCCTCTATCACCCGTTTCTACTGGTTGCTGTCGTGGATGACTGCGGCCGCCGCGGGGTTTGCGGCGGGCCTGGGCACTTCGAAGGCGGGGCGGGACGGGTCACGGTGGGGCGTGACCCGTCGCTGCGGGTTACGGCACGATGTCGTCGGCCGTCGTCTCCGATCCCTTTTCCCGGGCCGCCTGCAGCCGTGCCGCATGACGTACCAGCTGCGACGAGCCGCCGCGCGCGGCCAGAGCCGCCAGCCCGGGTATTGGCTCGGCCGCCACCGCACCGCAGCGTTCCGTGCATTCGGCGGCCACGGACAGCAGGTCGCTCAGCCCGCGCGGGGCCTGCTCGTACGCCAGCAGCGCGGGCAGCGCGGCGGCCAGCACGGTGAACACCGTCCGGTATGCGCCGGTGGCGGCAGCCGTACGGGCGGACTCCGCCACACGGTTGGGTTTCACCAGCTCACGGTCGACCAGAATCGCCAGTTCCCGGCCGAGCAGCGCCGCGTCGAGCCTGCTCTGGGCCGCGAGCACCAGCAGGGCGTCGACCGCCGACAACCTGTCCTTCGGATGGCGGGCGCCCAGCCCGTACGCCACGGCCAGATGGATGGCCCCGGCGGCCGGGCCTCCCAGCTCGACGAGCAGGGGCAGCGGCCAGGCCGCACCCCGTAGCTCCTCGGTCGCGCAGGTGGCGACGGCGGGCAGCATCCAGGCGGCCATCGTCTCGCCGTCCTCGGGCAGGGTGGCGAGCCAGGAGCCGGGATCCTCGCCCCAGTGGTAGCACAGGCGCCCGTCCGGGAAGTGCGGGCGGCCCAGCCAGTGGAAGGAACGCGGGAACTCCTGCTGAATGACCGGACTTTCCGCGGTGGCCAACAGGACGCGTCGTGTCCCGGCAGTGGATCGCTGCAACCAGGTGCGCGCAGGCGGCTGTTCGTTCTCCAGATGGTGCTGCCGCACAGGTGCGACCGGTTCGTCCGCGTCGAGCCAGGCAGCCAGCCGGTCACCCTGCGCGGTGCCGAGCAGGGTGGCCGCCTCCGCCGCCTCCGCCGCCTCGTGCCGACCGCTGCGCCGCACGCGCAGCAGCGCCTGGGCGAAATCGGCTTCCCCGGGTTCGACCCCGAGCCGCCGATACGTACGCAGCCGCTCGACCAGCACCGCCGGGTCCAGCGAGCCGGTGTGCCATGTCGGAGTGGCCAGCAGGAACGGCGACCTGCCGATCAGTACCGAGTAGGCGGCCTCCCACAGCCGTGCCCGGAGGACTCCGTCGAGCGCGGCATGGACACAGGTGCCGGTCCCGGTCCAGCCGGCACGCCCGTCGTGAACGGCTCGCACCGAGACCCGTTCGAGCAGTACGGCCACGACGAGTTCGATGCCCGCGTCCGAGCTGAGCGTCCGCTCGACGTGGGACGATGTGTCGTCGAGCCACCACTGACCCGCCAGTGCGTCGCGCAGCGCATCCGCCAGCGCCGGACGGTCCGTGTGGGCATGGCGGACCAGTCCGTCCAGGGCCCGCTCGAAGGCGGCCGGCTCCCGTGATCCGGATCGCACCAGTGCCACCACCTCCTCGACGAGCTCGGCGGTCGTCTCCGGCGCAGGTTCGAGCCGACGCGGAGCAGGAACCGGCGGCAGCATCTCCTCGTACGGCTCGGCCGGTGGTCGGGCATCCAGAAGATCCCCGAACACCTCCGCCGCCGCTGCCCGGTGCACCGGCCCCAACAGCTCTGCGGACATGGCGAGTTCCTCGCGCAAGGGGTCGCCGACAGGGGGCGCGTACCGCGCCACCAGCTTCAGCGCCCGCTCCTGGATGCCGATGTCCTCGTGACCGAATGCCTCGGCGACGACCGGCAGCAGTTCTTCGGCCGCCGAAGCGTCGCGGCGCAGTGCCTTGCCGAGCAGCACGAGCTGGGCCCGGACCAGCTTCTTCTCCGTCCGGAACAGCACCGAACCCGAAGCGTCCGCCAGCTCCCGCACGGTCAGGCCACCGCGCTCGTCCAGCCGGGCCAGCACATCCTGCGCATGGCCCGCGACGGTCGACATGCCGTCCGCAGCCATCCCGATCCAGTCGGCGACCCGCTCGGCCTCCTCCTGCTCCGTCAGCGCGAGCCGGCGCAGCACGGCCAGGAAGAACCGCAGATCGCCGGGCTTTCCGCCACGGAGCAACCGGGTCATGCAGCAGTTGACGAGCACGGACCGCTCCAGCAGCCCCTCCTCCACCGAAGTGGCCAGCGCCGAGGGCCAGTTGTCTGCGGATTCGGGGTCCTGATCGCCGTACCAGATGACCTGCGGGGGCAGCTCCGTCGTCTCGAAGAGCCGTGGCACCATCACCGCGAGATGCGGATCCGCACGCAGTATGTCGATCAGCGGCCGCGCGCCCTTCCGCTGCCACTGCGGGGTGGAGACCCTCTCCGCCCAGCCGACGACGAAACCCTCTGTGGCGGGCACGGGGCACTGTGCCCTCTTCACCAGTTCGGAGACGAACTCGTAGTCGATCCGGGTGGCGGTGGGCCGCGCGGCCAGCCGGTGGGCGAGGTCGCCGAGCCAGGCAGGATCACGGTCCGCGAGCACGTCGAGGACCAGCGGGTACGGGGAGCGCGTCCAGTCGCGCAGCTCCCGGCCACCGATCCAGGTGGCGCAGCCGGCAGCTCCGGAGTGACAACCCGCTCCGGCGATCAGCAGGGCCTTCTGGATCTTGTCCCGTTCGCGCCATGCCCAGCTCCGCGACTCCTTGCGCAGCGCCTTCAACTCCGCCAGAGCAGAACGGCGTTCCGCCTGGTCCAGCGGCAGGAGCAGTCCGGGGACGTCTTCCTTGCGTCCCTCACGTACCGCAGTGAGCAGCTCCTTCATCGCACACCCCCGGCAACCGGTGCGCCCCGGCGGACCATCCGGACGGCGAGAGCGTGCTTGCAAGGGCCCCGCCGCCGCCGGTAGTCCGCCCACCACTGGCAGGTACAGCTCAGCACTCCGTCCTTCTCCCTCACCTGGTAGCGGTGGTCCCCCGAGGCGACGGCAGCCAGCTCCCCGTCCAGCGCGACGGCGCCCGAGCCGGCCAGCTGGCGGGCGGCGACCAGACGCGGATTGTGCCGCTCGGCCCGGTCGGCGTTGTACGGCAGCTCACGGTGGAAGTACGCCGCGTTCGCGAGGTCGTACCCCACCCGGCCCGCTGTGCCCAGCCGGGTGAGGGCAGCCCGTACCCGCTTTACCGAAAGCCCCGACTGCTCGGCGAGGTCCGCCGGTTCGATCCGCGGCTCCCAGGCGAGCAGTACGGACACCAGCTCGGCGTCGGCCGCCGCATCGTCGGTGGCCAGCGCGTCGAGCACGCCGCCCTCACCGGAGAAACCTCGTGAGGCGTCGGGCGACAGCGTCAGCGTGAGACGCATTCCCGGCAGTACCACCTCCCAGGCGCTCGCGGCGGCGGCGCCGTCGGCCACCGGCCCGTACACCCGCAACGCCGTCGCGTGACGCAGCACCCGCTGGAGCGTCACCAGCCGCTCGGGCCCGGGCAGGCACACTGCGCCGGCCACCGGCCGAGTGGTCGGCCGCAGGGTCTTCCCGGCGGGGACGACCCACTGAGCGCCGCGCGACGCGTTTCCCGACGAGCGCGGCAGCGCGCGCAGGAACCGGACCGCCTCCGTCGCGGACAGCTCCGCCCGCAGATCGAAACCGGCGGAGACCACCTGCGCCTCGGCGAACCCGCGCAGCCAACGGTCCGGCAGCGGCACCTTCTTCTCCACGACCGGACCGGCCGGTGTGGTGACCGCCATCTCCTCAGGACCGACCCGGAGATGCAGCGGATCGTCTTCCGCTATCCGCGAAAGCGCCTCCCGCAGCGGGTTGTTGACATCCACATTCGTCGTGCCGTGCCCTGTCTCCGCGCCGTCCAGACCGTCCTGCAGCACGTCGAGGCGCGCATACACGCCGCAGCAGCCGGAGAACGACTCGAAGCGCAGCCGGTCGCCGTTCCCCGTCACCACCGGGTCGAGGGAGGAGGGCAGGGTCCGCTGGTAATAGCGCGCTGACGCCACGTCCGCCACGGCCAGCAGCCCGCGGGCGGCGATCCGCGGCGAGGCGAGAAAGCCGGTGAAGAACCGGGGATGGGGCTCTGCACCCCGCGGCGTCAGACCGCCCGCGGTCTCCAGGCCGAGCAACTGTCCGGCCTGGGAGGACTCGAGAACGGAAGGGCGGGAGTAGGCCAGGGCCTGTACGGATCGGGTCATGCAAAAACCGTAGAACCCACCACTGACAATAGGCCCCGGACGGCTGTCCGGGGCCTCGCCCGACGTCGGCTACGGGCGTCCGCTCACTGTCCGACGCGCCCCGGCTGCAGCACCGTGGTGAACAGCACCGAACCGCCCTGCGCCCGCAGCCGCACCGTCAACTCGCCGCTGTCCCCGTCGATGTCGACCTCACCGAAGAACTGCGGCGACTCCATCGGCGACACGTTCGCCCGGTCGGGCGCCCGCAGGAAGACCTGGTCGGGGCCGAAGGTGTTGTCGAGTGCGTTGGCGGGGAATCCACCGGCGGCCAACGGCCCCGACACGAACTCCCAGAACGGTGCGAAGTCCTTGAACGCCGCGCGCTCGGGGGCGTAGTGCTGCGCCGATGTGTAGTGCACGTCGGCGGTCAGCCAGACCGTGCCGGTGATCCGGCGGTGCTTGATGAATCGCAGCAGCTCGGCGATCTGCAGCACACGGCCGAGCGGGGCACCGGGGTCGCCCTGCGCCACCGCCTCGAAGTTCGTCGCACCGTCTGTGACGACCAGTCCCAGCGGCATGTCTGCGGCGATCACTTTCCACACCGCGCGGGACCGCGACAGCTCACGCTTGAGCCAGCGGAGCTGCTCGGCGCCGAGGATGCCCGTGGTGTCGTCGGGCTGCCGGCCGGGGGAGTTGGCGTTCCGGAACGACCGCATGTCGAGGACGAACACATCGAGCAGCGGCCCGTGGCGCACCACCCGGTGCACCCGGCCGTCGCCGGACGATTCGTGCAGCGTGGACACCGGGAAGTACTCGCGGAATGCCTGCATCGAGCGCGCTGCCAGCACATTCACGTTCTTCTCGGTGTACCGGGCGTCGTCCAGGATCTGCCCGGGATACCAGTTGTTGCGTACCTCGTGGTCGTCCCACTGGATGATCGATGGCACCTGCGCGTTGAACTTCTTCAGGTTGTCGTCAAGGAGGTTGTAGCGGAAGTTCCCGCGGTACTCGGCGAGCGTCTCGGCGACTTTCGCCTTCTCCTCGGTGGTGATGTTCCGCCAGACCCTGCCGTCGGGCAGCGTCACGCTCGGCTCGATCACACCGTCCGCATAGATGTTGTCGCCGCTGCAGAGGAAGAAGTCCGGGTCGAGGCGGCGCATCTCGTCGTAGACCCGGTATCCGCCGATGTCCGGGTTGATGCCCCAGCCCTGCCCCGCGATGTCGCCGGACCACAGGAAGCGCACCCCGTCCCGGCGCCGGGCAGGCGCGGTACGGAACGTTCCGTACACCGGATCACCGCTCCGGCGCGGATCGTCCGGGTCCGCGAGCGTCACCCGGTAGTGCACCTGCTCGCCCGCCGGAAGTCCGTACAGCGGTGTCGTCCCGGTGAAGTCCGTACCCGGACCGACGAGCGGGCCGTACCAGGTGCGGGCCCGCCGGAACGACTCCGTCGCCGACGTTTCCACGATCATCCGGGCCGGCCGGTCCGCACGCACCCACACCAGGGCGGACGACGCCGTGACATCACCCACCTGAACGCCCCAGCCCGCGCGCGGACGGCCGGACAGGGCGAAAGCGGGGGCCGCCGCTCCCGCCACGGGAAGGGCGAGCGCGGCCGAAGCGGCGAGCGAACCGCGCAGCACCGTGCGGCGGTCGGGCGAAGGGATGCGCGGACGGTACGACATCGAGGTGCCTCCGGGGGCAGCGGGACAGAGATACGGGTGGCCGGTCGACGGGCCCCACCTTTGTGCCCGTCGGCGGCGGGCACACCAACCTCAGATGAACACCGGGCCCCGGCTCCTGTCGATGTCCCGTCCGCGCGTGTCCCGTTGGGCCCGCGCCAGCAGCCGTACGCCGCGCGCGATGTCCGGGGGCGCCAGATGCGCATAACCGCGAACCAGGTTCACCGTGCGGCCCGCAGGGCGCGTGGTGCCGCAGTCGCTGAGCGGCCGCAGCGCGATGCCGCGACCGGCAGCGCGCTGAAGGAACACCGGCTCGGGACCGTACCGTTCGGGCAGGCAGGCGATGATATGAAGACCGGCGGCGATCCCGCTGACCTCGGTGCCGGGGAAGGACGACGCTGATCGACGGCAGGGGCCTGGAGAAGGCCACCGCCGCCCCCACCGGGCCGGACACCGGGGCGCCGACCGACTTCCACCTCGCGCACCTGGCGGCTCCGCCGCCGGCGGCGCGGGCCTGGTGATGGTCGAGGCCACCGGTGTCCGCCCCGACGGGCGCATCAGCCCGTGGGACCTGGGCCTCCGGAACGACCGCCGGCAGGAAGGGTTCGCCCGACTCACCGCGGCGCTCCGCGCACACGGAGCGGTCCCCGCCATCCAGCTCGCGCACGCCGGCCGCGAGGCCTCCGTCGACAAGCCCTGGCTCTCTGATGCTCGGCCGGATCGCCGACGCCGAAGACGTGGTGCAGGAGGCGTGGCTGCGCTGGTCGGCCGCGCCACGCGACGACGTACGGGAGCCGCGCGCGTTTCTCGTGCGGACCACCACCCGCCTCGCCATCGACCGGCTGCGACAGCTGTAGACCCAGGCGCGAGGCCCACGTCGGACCATGGCTGCCCGAACCTTTGTCACCGACTTCGGACCTGCCGTGCCCGACACTGCCGAGCAGGCCGTCCTCGCGGACTCCGTGTCCGTCGCCGTGCTGGTCGTCCTCGAATCGCCCTCCCCGCTGGAGCGCGCCGTCTTCGTCCTGCGCGAGGCCTTCGGCTTCCCGTACGGAGAGATCGCCACGACGCTCGACAGGACCGAGGCCGCGGTGCGCCGGGCGCGCGGCGGCACGTGGAGGAGCGCAAGCCGCGTTACGACGTCGACCCGGCCCAGCGCCGCGACCTCACCGAACGGATTCTTGCCGTGGCGGCGGGCGGCGACATCGTATATCGTCCGCAACCCTGACAAGCCAACCTGGCCGTCGCATAGCCACCCGTTCCGACGCCCTGCCTGGCCGAAGCCCCACGGACCCTCCTTGAGTTCTAGTGGTCGTCGCAACACCCCAGCTCAGGGGATGCGATGGACTTCGAGATCCGGGAGGACCGGCACCGGAAGGGGCGCCGTCTGACGCGCGAGCGGGAGGCCCCCGATTCGCAGCGTGACGGAACAAGGATTGGTCTTGACCAAGGGGGTGTGCCGCCCTATGGTCTCAACGTTAAGACAGGAACCTTTAATAAATAACGTCGCGGAAAAAGACGCTGGGTGATTGCGGAGGACAGGGTGGGCACCACGCAGCTGAAATCGGTGCAGGAGCCGAAGTACTGGCACCTCAAGACCGTCCTCAGTGAGGCACTCGACTCGGACTTTGCGGTGGGAGAGATCCTGCCCAACGAGCGCGAGCTCGCAGCCAGGTTCGGCGTCGCCCGGGCAACGCTCCGACAGGCTCTGGAGCAGCTCGAACTCGAAGGCAGGCTGCAGCGCCGCCGCGGCGTGGGGACCACTGTCGCCCCGCCGCGCGTGGGCGTCGCCGTCTCGACCGCGCAGCACGACTGGACGGGCGGCGCCGACGAGGCCTGGCAGCCCATCGGCTGCACGACCGCGACAGCGCCCGCCCCGGTCCTCGCCATGCTCGACGTGGAGAGCGACGAGCCGGTGCACATCGTTCGCCGGCTCCGGGTCACTCAGGGGCAGCCGGTCGCTGCGGAATTGCTGTACGTGCCGTCGGCGTCCGTGCCTGAACTGTCCGCGATCGAGACCCCGTCGGGTGCCGCCCGCGCCCGCAGCGTCGTGCGGGAACTGCACCGTCTCGGCCTCGACGGCCAGGACCGCTCGGTGGAGCTCGGCTCCGCGCGAGCGGACGACGCCAAGGAGCTCGACCGGCTCCCCGGCGCACCGGTCCTCGTCGTCACCACCCGTTACCTCGCGGCGGGCGGCACGGCTGCGGTCTCCGTCGCCACCTACCGGGCCGACACGTGCCGACTCACCTTCGGTGACTCCGGCGACCTGGAGTTCAGCCACCCCGGCCAGGAGCGCCACGCGTCCTGAGCCCGGCCGGTCCCGCCGGCTTCGAACGCAGCGAACGGCCCGTCGCGCTCAGCGGCGGGCCGTCACCGATCCCTCCACGGCGAAGAGCTGCTCCTCGACATGGGCGAGCGCCAGCCGCAGGGCGCCCGTGGCCACGGCCGCCTCGCCCAGCAGCGACAGCGCGACCCGCGGCGGCCGGAGACAGTACCGGGCCAGCTCACCGCGGAGCGGATCCAGCACTCCGTCCAGCCCGGCGGCCCAGCCGCCGATGACCACCAGCTCCGGGTCGAGCGCCAGCACCAGCGCCGCCACATCGTGCACCAGCCGCTGGATGAACCGCTCCACCGCAGCCTGAGCCCGCACATTGCCGTGCCGGGCCTCCGCGAACACCGCGGCGACCGCCTGCTCGTCCAGCGGATCCAGCGGCGTGTCCGTCGTCGACAGCAGCTTTTCCGGTGTGGCCTCGCGGCCCAGCAGATGGAGTGCGCCGATCTCGCCCGCTGCACCGCCGTAACCACGATGCAGCCGTCCGCCGATCAGCGAACCGGCCCCCGGGCTCAGCCCCGCCAGGACGAACACGATGTCGTCCGACTCGGTCGCGGCACCCTTCCAGTGCTCGGCCACCGCCGCGGCGTTCGCGTCGTTCTCCACGAGCACCGGACAGCGGAAGGAGCGCCGCAGCCGCTCACCGAGCGCGAGACCGGTCCAGTCCGGCAGCGCGGTGCCCAGGCGTACGGTCCCGTCGGCCTCCACGATCCCCGGACTGCCCACCCCGACCGCACGCAGACTGCTCCGGGCCACCCCCGAGCGCCGCAGCAGATCGGCGACGACGGCCCTCACCCGGTCGAGCCGGTCGTCCGCGGAAGCCGTCTCCGACACCTCGCGCGAACCGGCGCCGATGATCCTGCCGTCCAGCCCCGACAGAAGTGCGGAGACGCGGTGCGGGCCGATCTCGATGCCGAGCAGATGTCCCGCCTCGGCGCGGAACCGGAACCTGCGGGCCGGCCTGCCCTGACGTCGGACCTCACCCTCGTCGGGCACCGATTCGACGACCAGACCGGCCTCGAAAAGCCCCTCGACGACGCCCTCGACCGTTGGCCGGGACAGACCCGTGATGCGAGTCAGGTCCGTGAGCGTGGGGGAGTGGGCGCCCCTGAGGGCATGAAGTACCACCGCGGAATTGATCCGTCGCAACAGCGACGGGTCCCCACCGGTCAACCGGCCCACGGTGTGTCCTCCCAGCTCGCGAGCATGTCAGGCGGATCGTACTCGCTGCCCGGAAGCGGAGCGACCGTAACCCGGAACAGGGATCCGGGCGCCGTCGGCGTCAGCCCGGAGCCACGAACCCTGACTCGTACGCGGCGATCACCGCCTGCGTCCGGTCCCTGGCCCCCAACTTGGCCAGTACGGCGCTGACATGGGTCTTCACCGTCTCGACACCGACCACCAGCTTGGCGGCGATCTCCGCATTGGACAGTCCCTGGGCCATCAAACGGAGCACCGCCTCCTCCCGCTCGGTGAGCGCCGCGCGCTCCATGGCCGCCTTGGCCTTGCTCGTCCCGTACTCGGCGGCGAGCTGCCGGACCGCGGCCGGGAAGAGCAGTGACTCGCCCTCGGCGACCAGACGCACCGCATGCACGATCTCCGAGGGCCGGGCCCGCTTGAGCAGAAAACCGTCCGCCCCGGCGCGCAGCGCCTCGTACACGTACTCGTCGTTCTCGAACGTGGTCACCACCAGGATCTTCGGCGGATCCGGCACCGTGCGCAGCACCACCCGGGTTGCCTCGATGCCGTCCATCAAGGGCATGCGCACGTCCATCGCCACCACATCGGGGCGCAGTCGGCGCAGCAGCGGGATCACTGCGGCACCGTCGGCGGCCTCGCCCACCACCTCGATATCGGGCTGGGCCTCAAGCACCGCACGCAGTCCCGCGCGCACGAGGGGTTCGTCGTCGACCAGAAGAACGGTAACCGGCATCCGGTCAGCTTAGGCCGTCCAGCGGGAGGCTCGCGTGCACCCTCCACTCGCCGTCGTACGGACCGGTCTTGGCCTTTCCGCCCAGGAGCGCGGCCCGCTCACGTATGCCCCGCAGTCCGCTGCCGCCGCCCGGAGTACCTGTCGACCCGGTGAGCGGATTGGTCACCTCAAGCTCCAGCCAGCCGTCCGCGACCGTGATCCTCACCCGCACGGGGACGGACCCGGAGTGACGCAGCACATTGGTGAGGGACTCCTGCAGGATCCGGTACCCCTCGCGGGACACCGGTCCCGGCACCAGCTCCACCGGACCGGAGACCTCGGCATCGACCTTCGCCCCCGAACCGCGCGCCGAGTCCAGCAGCCGGTCCGCCTCGGCGAGTGTCGGCCGCTGTCCCACCGGTGCTTCCGATTCCCGCAGGACCCGGAGCACCCGCTCCAGATCGTCCAGTGCCGCCCGGCCCGTCTCCTCGATCGCGGCCAGTGCCCGCTCGGTGAACGCCGGATCGTTCGCCGCCCGCGCCGCACCCGCCTGGACGACCGCCACGGTCAGGGCGTGCCCGATCGAGTCGTGCAGCTCGCGCGCAATGCGATTGCGCTCCAGCAACTGCTCGGTGCGCTCCTCCAGCGCGGTCAACCGCTCCACCGGTGACGGACCGAGCAGTCGCCGCGCCGCCGCCGTGATCACCTCACCGCATATCACGACAACTGCGAGCAACAGGAGAAGAGGCACGGGTGCAAGCAGCGCGTACCACCAGTGCGGCTCCACCCCGCGGATCAGCCAGTCGTCGCTCGGGCCCGAACCCGACGCGGTGAGGACGAGGTCAACTGCCGTGGCGGACAACCACATCGTCGCGTACCCCGCGACCACCGAGAGCAGCAGCCGCACCTCCAGCCAGACCACGGTCCGCCAGCGGGCCGCCCAGGTCTCCGCCGGAGCCGCGGAGATCGCTGCGTCGGGTCTGCCGCGCTCCGACGGCATCAGCAACAGCTGGGCCTGAACCCCCTCGGCGAGCCGCATTCCGGGGACCAGGCCCACGGGCACGGCAAAGATCACGAGGGCCCATGGGGTGTCCATGGAGATGAACAGCCACACGCTGCAGGCCGCCCACGGAATGAGCATGTGCAGCCAGCGGGTGTAGGTGACTGGCTCGGTCAGCGGACGGAGAAGGCGGCGCATGCCGCCATCGTGCCAGCCGTCGCGAACGTGACGGCTCCCCCGAGCGAGGGAGATGATCCCCTCCGGCGGGGGAGGGCGGGAATGGGGTGAGGCCGCCAGGCTGAGGACATGACCAGCATCGACGTCCATGAGCTCACCAAGGAATACGGCGCGACCCGCGCAGTGGACCGCCTCACGTTCAGTGTGCGACCCGGCCGGGTCACCGGTTTCCTCGGCCCGAACGGCGCCGGCAAGTCCACCACCATGCGACTCGTCCTCGGCCTGGACCGGCCGACCGGTGGTACGGCCACTGTCGGCGGGCAGACTTACGCCGCACTCGACCATCCGCTGCGCCGGGTCGGCGCGTTGCTCGATGCCCAGGCCGCCCACGGTTCGCGGACCGCGCGGAACCATCTGCTGGCTCTCGCGACGAGCAACGGCCTTGCTGCCGGCAGGGTCGAGGCGGTTCTGGAGGAGGCGGGGCTCGGCCGGGTCGGCGGCCACCGGATCAAGACGTTCTCGCTGGGTATGCGACAGCGCCTCGGCATAGCGGCTGCTCTGCTCGGCGACCCGGACGTCGTCATGCTGGACGAACCGTCGAACGGGCTGGATCCGGAAGGCATCATCTGGATCCGGGAGCTGATGAAACGGCTGGCCCGCGAAGGCCGCACGGTTCTCGTCTCCAGTCACCTGATGAACGAGACGTCGTCGTTCGCCGACCACCTCGTGGTCCTCGGCCAAGGCAGACTCCTTGTCGACCAGCCGACGCAGGAATTCCTCGACTCCCGCAGCCGCCCGCGCGTGCGCGTACGCACGACGGAGCCGGGTCGGCTCCGCGACGTGCTGACCGGCAAGGGACACGAGCTCGTACAGAGCGACGACGGGCGCTGGATCGTCGAGGGCGCCAGGGCGGAGGAGGTTGGCGCCATCGCCGCCTTCGAGGGCATCCCCATTCTTGAACTCATCGACGAACAGGCCACTTTGGAGCAGGCCTATCTCGATCTCACGGCCGATGCGACGGAATTCGCGTCCGCAGCAGCGTCACCCGCTACCCGTCAGGAGGCCTGACCATGTCGACCACCGACGTGCTCCGTTCCGAATGGATCAAGATCAGATCAGTACGGTCCGTGGCCGGTTCCTTGATGGCGGTCTTCCTGGTGACACTCGCTGTCACCCTGCTCGCCTTCGCCACCGTTGGTCAGGCCGAGGCGGAGAACGCGGACACCGACCTGGTCTTCGGCGCCTTCTACGCACTGAACTTCGGCCAGATCGCTGCCATCAGCTTCGGCGCCACAGCGCTCTCCTCCGAGTATCTGAATGGTGCCTTGCGGATATCGCTCGTGGCGGTGCCACGCCGTGACCTCTTCTACGCGGCGAAGATGACCCTCATCGGCGCGCTCGCCCTGGTGGTCGGGCTCGCCACCAGCTTTACCGCGTTCTTGGTGGGCCAGCTGTTCATGGGGAAGTACGCGATCGGTCTGGGCGAACCCGGAGCTCTCCGAGCCGCCTTCGGCGGCGGCATATACCTCGCCCTCATGGCCCTGTTCGCCGCCGGCCTGACGGTGCTGCTGCGCAGCGCCGTCGCCGTCCTCAGTCTGCTCATCCCGTTCATCCTGATCGTCTCCTTCGTGGTCGGAGACATCGCGGGCGGCGTCGCGCAATATCTGCCCGACCGGGCCGGACAGTTGGTACTGCACCAGAATCCGGAGGGCAGTCTGGGGCCATGGGCAGGGCTGGCCGTCACGGCCGGCTGGGCAGGCCTCGCGCTGCTCGCCGGTTGGTGGGCGATGAGGCGCAGGGACGCCTGAGGACCGATGTCCCGTGGCTTGGTGGGGCACATCGGGAGGTGGTCGCGAAAAGGGGCCGGGAACGGCGCCGGGCATGGGCGAGAGAGGCTGAAAGCCCCTCAAGGCTCATGCCGGGGAACCTGTTGTCAGTGCCGGGCGGTTGACCACCGTCCATCACCTCCGCGCATCGACGGGGTGCTCATCGAGCCTCGGAGGTAAGGACGCGGGTGCCGCCGGCCCTGCAGCCCCCGCCCCCTGACGTCAAATCCCCCGAGCCCCGCAGACCTCTGGTGCTCGCTTCCGCAGTCCGGTTCAGTCCGAACGGTTGGGAGTGGTGACGTCAGCTGCCGCGCGGAGGCGCCCGTACTCCGCGGCCATGCTCTGAGCGGTCCAGCGGGCGTTGAGGCCGCTGGGGTTGGGCAGGGCCCACACGCGGGCACTGCCGATCGTCCGGTCCTGCGGGCCGATCTGTGCGCGACGCTCGCCGAAGGCGGTGCGGTAGGTGGTGACCCCCACCACCGCCAGCCACTGCGGGCGCAGTTGCTCGACCTTGGCTGTGAGGATCAGACCGCCCTCGCGGAACTCCTCGGCGGCCAGCTCGTCTGCTCTCGCTGTGGCCCGGGCGACCACATTGGTGATGCCCAGACCGTAGGTCAGCAGCTCGTGCTGTTCCGAGGGCTTCAACTGGCGGGGAGTGAAGCCGGACAGATGCACAGTTATCTGCACCATCTCTGCTCGTTGATCCCCATGATGGTTCCCGAGATCAACGAGGAGAGTGAAGTGGATCTACGACATGAACTGATGGAGGGGCGGGCGGAGCTTCCCCGCGTGGGGGCGGTGCTTCCGGCGCGGGGCATCCATCCTCCGTACATCGTCGTCAATGGGTACGACGACGAGATCGAGCCGATCACCGCGTATCTGCGCGACCTGGCGTTGAACGACAGCAGTCCGCTCACGGTCCGCAGCTATGGGTACGGGCTGCTGCGCTGGTTCCGCCTTCTGCGGTTGCTCGGTGTGGTGTGGGAGAAGGCGACCGAAGCGGAGACGGCCGTGCTGACCGGGTGGCTGCGGTCGGCGGCGAATCCCCAGCGTCAGCGGAAGTCGGCCGGAGCCGCTGCCCCGGGCTCGGTGAATCTGCGCACCGGCAAGCCGGTCCTGCGGGTCGGGTACGCGCCACGGACGATCAACCACGCGCTGTCGGTGGTGAGCGGGTTCTACGAGTTTCACGCGCACCAGGGCAACGGCCCGGTCGCCAACCCCGTCCCTGTTTCGCCGCAGCGGCGTCGTGTCCTGGCTCACCGCAGTCCGCTGGAGCCCAAGCCGGTACTCGGCCGGGCCCGGCTGCGGCAGAAGGTCGCCGACCGGCCGCCTCGGTCGATCCCTGATCGGCTGTGGGACGAGCTGTTCGAGCGGATGGGCTGCGAACGCGATCGCGCGTTGCTGGAGTTCTACGTCTCCAGCGGGGCCCGCGCCGAGGAACTGCTCGGTGTCGGCATCGGCGACCTCGACTGGGCCGGTCAGAAGATCTATGTGATCTCCAAGGGCACACGCGAGCGCCAGGCCGTCCCGGCCTCACCGCAGGCGTTCGTGCGCTTGGCCCGATACCTCTGACGAGATCGGCACCCCGCCAGCGGACGAGCCGCTGTGGCGAACCCGCCGCGGGGCTGACCGGCCGATGTCCTACTGGGCAATGCGCAGGATCCTCCAGCGCGCGAATGAGGCCCTGGGCACCAACTGGACCCTGCACGATCTGCGGCATACCGCTGCCAGCCGCATGGCCAACGGCGGCAAACTGACCCTGCCGGAAGTGCAGGCCGTACTGCGCCACGCCAACATCCAGACCACCAGCCGGTACCTGGCGGTGCGTGTCGAGGAGATCTTCGACAAGCTCAACGAGTACTACAACACCACGCGCGTTGAGCGGAGTTACCCCACCGGCTACGACGCTGACGACATCGCGGCGGTGTTCGGTGCCTGAGACCCAGTTCCGTACCACCGGCCTCAGCCGTCGCCACGGCCCGGTAGCCGAGGGCCTCCAGTTCCCCAGCCGCTTCGTCGGCGGCCCCATCACGCCCGAACCCGCCGTTGCGGCCACCTTGCCTCGACCGCATGGGGAGTTCGCCACAGCCTTCGTCTTGCTCCTGTCACATCTGGCTGGCTCCTCCTCGATTTGGCCCGAAACACCCCGCGCTACCCGCCTGAACTGGAAGAACTCCACCCGAGTGCTGCTGGGATACCTCCTCGACTTCAGCGGGGACACGTGGCAGCAACGATGGGATGCCAGTCCACTCGGCCAAGGACAGATCGCCGCCGACGAAGTGGGATCGCGCCGGACCACAGGCATCGGCGTCATCGCCGGCATCCGGGCTCTCTACTGTCTCCGCGTCGTCCAGCCGACCCCGCTCGCCTTCCGGCGCAACCCGCTGCCCAACTACGGGGCAATGTTCATTGCCACTCAGGAGGATCAACATCTGAACGAGTACGCCGAGCAGGTGGGCGTCCACCAGTTTCGCCAGGTGCACCGCCGCGACGCCATCAACGAGTTGTGCATGCTGCTGACCGTTCAGGGCGTCGCCGTCAGCGATGTCACCCCCGCCGCGTTGCTGCACTTCACCCATGAGAACCGGAAGGCGCGCTGCATTCTGCAACCTGGAAGCCAGGCGTCCAACCGGCTGATCGGCCGTGGCGTCTGGAACGTTCTGCACGTGATGGGTCACTTCCCGCCCTCCACACCCGAGTCGATGCGGGCCGCCCTGCTACGCGGGCAGCGCAGCATCGAGGAACTCCTCGACCAGTACGAAGTCTCCAATCAAGCCGTGCGCGGCCTGCTCATCGAATACTTCACTCGCCGCAAGGCCGACACCGACTACGCCACCCTCAAGGACCTCATCTGCAAGCTCACCCGCCACTTCTGGAAGAACATCGAGACGATCAACCCGGGCAAGGCCGACCTGCGGATCTCGCCCGAGGACTACACGACCTGGCGCCAGATGATCACCGTCAAAGACGACGGCACTCCACATCGGCACCGATGAGGAAGCCGCCTTCTGGGAGTGGGCCACCGTCGAGACCCTGCGTCGACCAGCCGTCGACCTCGGCATCCCCACACCCCGCAGGAAGGAGAATCAGTGACAGGCACCTACCGGTGGTGGGCGATCGTGATGATCTCCCGGCTGGAGGCAGTGACCGGTTCCCGGTCCCAGTTGCCGTACTGTGCTTCGATCTCAAAGCCCGCCTCGGCGAGGAACTCGCCGAGTGCTGCAACGCCGAGAAACCGCAGGCTTTCGCTGAGGACCCGCAGCACCGTGCCATCCGGCCGGGCCACCGTCCCACGGATCGTGACCACGTCGCCGACGACGGAGTCGACGTCGTGCCAGTACCGCAAGGCACTGCCGGCCTCGTCGACGACGTCGACCACGTCATCCGGGTTCGAAGGAGTCCAACCTTCCCAAGCCCGTGCCTGCGGATGCCTCGTCTCGAAGACGAAACGTCCACCTCGGCGCAAGGCGCCATAGATCGCGGCGAGCGAAGCGCGCACGTCATGATCAGTGACCAGGTCCTGGAAAGCATGGCCGGTCATCGTTGCGAGATCGAAGCCGGCGCCGCTCTCCGCCTCCGCCGCAGTGCCCTCCACCCACTCAACATCAGCCCGGCGCCGGGCCCGGTCCAGCGCCGCCTGGTCCGGGTCCAGGCCGACCAGCCGACCACGATGGCCACGCTCACGAGCAAGACGCAGCATGGCGCCGGTGCCACAACCGACGTCCAAGACCGACTTCGCGCCCATGACGAACGGGAAGTAAAAGCGGTCGTCGGACCTCTGGTCGGGATCCCACGGGTTCAGTACGTCGTACAGCGCGGCGGCGTCAGCATCTGAGAACACCGCGACAGTGTCTGCCACCCACCGCCTGACAACAACCGATTAATTCCGCAGCGGACGCCGGACCCGCTTGCCACACCAGCCACACCCACCGCTCCCTCGCCAACGGAGAGTCCCCTGCCCAGCCACATGCCCCTCGTCACCCTTTCGAGTGAAGTGCAGAGAAGGAGCACCGGCCAGAAGCGGTTGCCGGGGCGGGCGAAAAGGTAGCCCGTGGCGTTCGTTATTAGGCTCGGGTTGATTCCGCAGAACCGCACGCGCAGGCCGCCCGCGACCACATCGGGAACGATGCGGTCGCGCGCGGCCTGGAGCTCTTCGGGTGTCATCCGGCGACGGTTCCGACTGTCAGAGGATCGAGCCCGGCGTGTATCCCGCAGCCTCGGGGTGCTGCTTGGTGATCTCCTCGATCCGGGCGACGAGCGCGGTGACCTGGTCGCCGGCCGCTCCCGTGAAAGAGAGCTTGTCGGCCATCAGCGCGTCCAGCTGCTCCCGGTCCAGCGGGATGCGGCCGTCGGCGGCGAGCTTGTCGAGCAGCTCGTTGCGCTCCGTGCCCTGCTCGCGCATGGCCAGAGCGGCGGCGACCGCGTTCTCCTTGATGGCCTCGTGGGCGACCTCGCGGCCGACACCGGCGCGCACCGCGCCCATCAGTACCTTGGTCGTGGCGAGGAACGGCAGGTACCGGTCCAGTTCGCGGGCCACGACCGCCGGGAACGCCCCGAACTCGTCGAGCACCGTGAGGAAGGTCTCCAGCAGACCGTCGAACGCGAAGAACGCGTCCGGCAGCGCCACCCGGCGGACTACGGAGCAGGACACGTCGCCCTCGTTCCACTGGTCGCCCGCCAGTTCGCCCGTCATCGAGGCGTAGCCGCGCAGGATCACCATCAGTCCGTTGACGCGTTCGCAGGACCGGGTGTTCATCTTGTGCGGCATCGCGGACGAGCCGACCTGACCCGGCTTGAATCCCTCGGTCACCAGCTCGTGCCCAGCCATCAGCCGGATCGTCTTCGCGACCGACGAGGGCGCGGCGGCCAGCTGCACCAGTGCGGTCACGACGTCGTAGTCGAGCGAGCGGGGGTAGACCTGGCCGACCGAGGTGAACGCCTGTCCGAAGCCGAGGTGGCCGGCGATGCGCTGCTCCAGGTCGGCGAGCTTGGCGGCGTCACCGCCCAGCAGGTCGAGCATGTCCTGCGCCGTGCCGACGGGGCCCTTGATGCCCCGCAGCGGGTAGCGGCCCAGCAGGTCCTCCAGCCGGCCGTACGCCACCAGCAGCTCGTCCGCCGCGGTCGCGAAGCGCTTGCCGAGCGTGGTCGCCTGGGCGGCGACATTGTGGGAGCGGCCGGCGATGACCAGCTCGCCGTATTCGCCCGCAAGCCTGCCGAGCCGGGCCAGGACGGCCACGGTGCGGTCGCGCATGAGCTCCAGCGAGAGCCGGATCTGCAGCTGCTCGACGTTCTCGGTGAGGTCCCGGGAGGTCATGCCCTTGTGGACCTGCTCGTGCCCGGCGAGAGCGTTGAACTCTTCGATCCGTGCCTTGACGTCGTGCCGGGTGACCTTCTCGCGTTCGGCGATGGAGGCGAGGTCGACCTGGTCGAGGACGCGCTCGTAATCGGTGAGGGCGGCGTCGGGTACCTCGATCCCGAGGTCCTTCTGAGCGCGCAGCACCGCCAGCCAGAGCTGGCGCTCCAGCTTCACCTTCTGCTCGGGGGACCAGAGGACGGCCAGCTCCGTGGAGGCATAGCGGCCGGCCAGGACATTGGGGATGCGAGGCTTCGCAGACACAGCAGTCACGTGTCCAGAGTTTACCTGTCGTCCTCAGTGGTTCGTGAGTGTCCTCAAAGTCCATAAAGTCCAGGTCGGGGGCTCCTGGACCACCGTCTCGCACACAGTGTGTGAGACACGCGTGAGAGGAAACGGCCCCGGGCCGGTGATTCCAGCACCGCCGGGGCCTTGAGGCGAAACCCTTCCGATCAAGGGAGCCGAACCCATGCAAGAACGTAGCCTGAGCGCCGAGCCGGGCAGCCTCCTCGCGGCTGTCCTCGAAGCACTCGCCATCCCCGCGCCGGCCACGAGAAGACGTCCGTCCGCATCCCGACCGCGTCGTGCACGCCCGGGTCGCCCTGGAGCGGGTCCAGCAGGGCGACGACTTTGGTTGGTCTGCGGACTACCTGCGGGCCCGTCTTGACGAGCACTCCTCCTCTGGGTACTGCCACTGGGGTGCTGCGGGGAAGGAGGCAGGCAGGCCGATGAGCGCGCCGCGCACCGTCAGGGTGCCGGCCCTTGACCACGGCCCGGTCAGCCGCTCCTGCCCGGCTTGGTGCACCAGCCACACCGAGCACCCGGTCGAGTGCTGGGTCGTCCGCGCCCACGCCGGCGCCGAGGGCGTCATGACCCACGACGGCGAACCGCTCCGCTTTGCGGAGCTGGTGCAGTACCCGTACCGTCGCTGCGCCCGCCGGTACGGGGGTGTCTACGTCGAACCGTTCGGGTTCGCCCGGACACCGGCGTCGGCCGAGCTGGCCGCGGCGCTCGTCGACCACGCCGCGCAGCTGTGGGCCCTCGCTCGTCATCTCAGCACCCTCCGCGCTGCCGAGGGAACCAGTGAAGCGGATCGACGCGGTCGCCGCTCTCACGGCCGCGGCCGTGAGCGTCGTCCACACCGGTGCCGGATTCTGGCAGGGCGCGTGAGACGACGAAGCCCCGCCGGATATCCGGCGGGGCTTCGTGACGCGGCGGGCTACGACGGCGTGCAGCGTCCGGCGCGGGCACCGTTGTGTTCCGGCTCTCCGCTTTTGAGCACGGGGAGCTGGTGCACGTGGACATCAAGAAGCTCGGCAACATCCCCGACGGCGGCGGCCACAAAGCACTGGGCCGCCAGGCCGGCCGCAAGACCCGGTCCAGGGCCGGCTACAGCTACATCCACACCGCCGTCGACGACCACTCCCGCCTCGCCTACAGCGAGATCCGCACCGACGAGAAGAAGGAAACCGCCACCGCCTTCTGGCAACGGGCCCACGCATTCTTCACCTTGTGCGGGATCACCGTCGAGCGGGTCCTGACCGACAACGGCGCCTGCTACAAGTCCCACACCTGGCGCAACACCCTCGCCGCGGCCGGGATCACCCACAAACGAACCCAGCCCTACCGGCCGCAGACCAACGGCAAAGTCGAACGCCTCAACCGCACCCTGCTCGACGAATGGGCCTACGCAAAGCCCTACTAGTAGGGCTTTGTTAGGTACCCCAACTGCCGTGCGTCGCTTAGCGTGTGATCTTCTATCAGGGTGACCCCTGGGGAGATGGACGAGGTGCGCCCGCGTTTGGAGGCGTTCGCGGAGGAGATGCTTGGTTCTCTGGCCCAGCGGGATCAGCGGGCCAAGGGCGAGCTGTACCTGCGCGGGCTGATGCTGGACGGCAAGCGCAAGTCGATGCAGCCGATGGCCGAGCGCCTGGGCGTGGACCACCAGCAGCTCCAGCAGTTCGTGTCGTCCTCGACCTGGGACTGGGCCAAGGTCCGTGAGCGGCTGGCTCGTTGGGGTGCCGCGAACATCGCGCCGGAGGCGTACGCCATCGACGATGTGGGCTTTCCCAAGGACGGCTACGACTCTCCGGGGGTGGCGCGGATGTACTGCGGCGCGCTGGGTAAGCGCGGCAACTGCCAGATCGGCGTCAGTGTCAACCTGGTCAGCGACCGCGCCTCCTCGGCGGTCAACTGGCGCCTGTTCCTGCCCGAGAGCTGGGACGACACCAAGAACACCGGCGATGCGCTGCTGGCCGGGGCGATCCAGCGCCGACGCGCCAAGGCGGCCATCCCCGACAGCGAGCGGCACAAGGAGAAGTGGCGCCTGGCCCTGGACATGCTCGACGAGGTCCGCGAGGACTGGGAACTGCCCGACCTGCCGGTGGTCGCCGACGCCGGATACGGCGACGCGACCGGCTTCCGCGAGGGCCTGACCGAGCGCGGCCTGGCCTACGCCGTCGCGGTGAAGGGCACCACCACCGCCTACCCGGGCGGCACCGCCCCCGAGCGCCCGCCCTACAGCGGCCAGGGCCGCCCGCCCGGACCGGCCTACCCCGCCCCGCACACCACTCTGTGCCAACTCGCCCTGGACACAGGGCGATCGGCGGCACGAACCGTGACCTGGCGCCAGGGAAGCAAGGCCACGAAGCACAACCCCCGCGCCGAGATGCGCTCGCGGTTCCTGGCGCTGCGGGTCCGACCCGCAAACCGGACGATCCGCCGCGCCGCCGACGGCTCCCTGCCCGAGTGCTGGCTGCTGGCCGAATGGCCGCCCGGCGCCGCCGAGCCCACCGACTACTGGCTGAGTACCCTGCCTGCCGACACCCGGCTGCGCGAACTGGTCCGCATCGCCAAGATCCGCTGGCGCGTCGAACACGACTACCGCGAGCTCAAGGACGGTCTGGGTCTGGACCACTTCGAGGGCCGCAACTTCCCCGGCTGGCACCGCCACGTCACCCTCGCCTCCCTCGCCCAGGCGTTCTGCACCATGCTCAGGCTCGACCCAAAAGCGCCTGCGCCGGCCTGACCCTCTACGCGGTCCTCCGCGAACTCCAGGCCCTCCGGGCCACCTGGACCGGCGCCTGCTCGATATGCGGCCAATCCACACCGACACCAGAACCACACCACGGGACCTAACAAAGCCCTACTACCACTCAGAACAAGAACGACGAGATGCGTTCCCCCAATGGCTGTACACCTACAATCACCACCGCGGACACACCGCACTCAAAGGCCAACCACCCGCCAGCCGCGTCCCCAACCTCACAGGGCAATACACCTAGACTCGGGCCATGGACAGGACCGATCGCGCCAGCCGGGTGATCGCGGCACCACCGGCGACTGTCTACGGCGCTCTCCTCGACCGGCACTCCCTTGAGGCTTGGTTGCCGCCGGACGGCATGCGCGGGCGGGTCGAGCGGTGGGATCCCCGGCCTGGTGGCGGGTTCCGGATGGTCCTCACCTACCTCGACCCCACCGGCAGCCCCGGCAAGACTTCAGATGCGACGGATGTCGTTGATATCGGGTTCGCCGACCTGGTGCCACCAGAACGCGTGGTGCAGCGGGCGGTGTTCGACGCCGACGACCCGTCCTACGCGGGCACCATGACGATGACCTGGCACCTCGCTGCCGTCGGCGACGGGACCGAGGTGACCGTCACTGCCACGGACGTGCCACCCGGCATCGACCAAGCGGTACATGAGGCCGGGATCGCCTCCTCGCTGGCCAACCTCGCGTCGTACGTCGAAGGGGCCGACTGACTCAGGTCAGCTGCGATCGTCTGGTCGTGGACGTCCGCAATAACCGCGCCCATGGCTCAGCCGGGGCGAGTTCGTCCAGATCGTGCGGTTCGTACAAGAGCGGGCCTCTTTCAGCGGTGGAGGGGACGCGGTGCCCGCTGTGGTGAGGCCGTCTCTTTGGAGATCGGGACCGACGGTTCGGCCGGGAGGTTCATCCGGTGGGCGTCGGCCGGTGATGCGCCCGGGCCCGCGCCACCAGGGCGGCGGGCTCGGGGCGTGCCTGCAACGCCTTCAGGATCAGCAGCCGCCACCGGTGCAGCCGGTCGGGGAGGTCCTCATGCTCCGCCATCTCCTCGGTGAGGTCGTACAGCCCGAAGAACGCGCACACCAAGGTCGTGGCGGTGCCCGACGGTTCGACTTCGTCGGCCAGTTCGCCCTCGGCGCGCGCCTCGGCCAGAAGGCGCGTGACGGCAGCCGTCCGGTCCGTACTCCGGTGACAAGATCTGCGTCACGGTGCGTGCGGCCAACAAGTACGGCGCCTCTGCCTGGGCGGAGACCTTGTGCGACACGGTGCCCTACTAACGCTGGTTTGCTGGTGTTCGCCCTTGCCCACGTCCAGGCCGAGGAAGACGTCGATGTCGCCGGTGTCGATCACGTGCAGGCCCCTCCACTCACGCTTTCGTCCGGCCTGCCACGGCACCGAGCTGCCACATCCACGTTACGGAGAGCTCTTCCGGCTCGGGTGAAGCCGGTGCTCAAGCCCCTCATCAGCGGTCTGTCGATGCCTCCGGGCCCGGTGACACCACCCCGGATCATCACCAAAAGGAGGCGGAAGTCATGCGGGACCCGAAGGTCGGAGGCCCCATTGCGGAGCCAACGAAGACGGTAATGGGGGGGCGGCGACACGACGGGTTCAGAGCGCCGGGATAAGCGACCGGACGGGCGAGGAAGTGAGGTGGGCTGACAGCGTGACCCTCGTGGATGCAGAGGATCTCGGGGAGTTCGCTGTGCGTCGCGCGAGCGAGTCGCACGCGGACGTACTGGCCCGGATCGACCCGGTCGCGGCGGAGGGCGATGACGGGCGGCACACGAGCATCCGGCGGTGGTGCAGGCAGGGCCTGGTGGCCATGGCTGGGGATGCGTCCGGGCCCCTGGGCTCCTGCGTGGTGGAATACACGTTCTTCGAGCAGGCCTTTGTCACGATGCTGATGGCGGCAGCGACCGCCCGTGGCCGAAGTGTGGGTGCGCGCCTGCTGGCGGCCCGAAGCTGTTCACCTCGACGAACGTGCCCAACCGGCCGATGCAGCGGCTGCTGCAGCGTGCGGGATGGAGCCCGGTCGGCCTGCTCCACTGCACGGCATCCAGGTCGCACGCCTGGAAGGTGGCGAGAGAGTGGGCCGGGGTTTTCCATCGTCCCTTCGCCCCGCCGTCCCTGGCCGACCAGACCACGCACTGGTTCGACCCGGGCAGGGCGCCGTCGCCGAGATGTCGGCGATCTGTACGTGCCCGTCCCCGCCGCACCCAGCGCGGCGATGCGCTCCGCCTTGGCGTTCGTCCCGCACGCTCGTGGTGAGGCCGCCTACGGGCAGGACGCGTTCACCGTCGACTGGGACAACCAGCACGTGACCTGCTCCAACGGCATCACCAGCAGGCAGTGGCACCAGCGCCGTTCGGAAGACGGACTGCCGACCATCCGAGTCCGGTTCTCCCCGGCTGACTGCCGCACCTGTCCCCAGTTGCGGCAGTGCGTCAACTCCCTGAAGGCCCAGCGCCGCGAGATCAACGTCAAGCCCCGCGACGAATACGAAGCACTTCAGCAGGCCCGGAAACTCCAGGCAACCGACGAGTGGAAGGACCGCTACGAGATCCGCGCCGGGGTCGAAGGGACCATCTCCCAAGCAGTGCAAGCCTGCGGCCTGCGCAGATACCGCTACCGCGGCCTGCCAAAGACCGGCCTCCAACACCAGCTCACCGGCGCCGCGGTCAACCTCATCCGCATCAACGCATTGCTCACCGGCACACCCCACGCACGCACCCGAACCAGCCCCCTTACAGTACTTCGCCCCGTCGCATAACGAGGGGCGAAGCAACCAGGCCCGAATTGACCAACAGTGTCAGGGCATGCTCCGCCGGGCCTCGCACACAGGGTCAGATACCGAGCTGAACGGGCAGAGTCGAGGAACTGTTCGAGAAGAGGGACGGCACCGCGATGAGGGCGTCCGGATCGACTGCCATCGCGAGATCCGGGTACCGCTCGAACACTGCGGGCAGGGCCAACGCGGCCTCCAGCCGCGCCAGCGGCGCGCCGAGGCAGAAGTGCGGGCCGTTGCTGAAGGCCAGGTGCTTGCGCTGTTTCCGGGTGATGTCGAACCGGTCGGCATCCTCGCCGTGCTGGGCCGTGTCACGCCCCACAGCGCTGAACGGAGCCATGATCGCCTCCCCCTTCGGGATGCGCACCCCGGCGATCTCGACGTCCTCAAGGGGATAGCGGAAGGGGAAGTTCCCAATCGGGGCGTCCCAGCGCAGCGTCTCCTCCACCACGTTCGCCCAGGTGTCCGCGTCGCCCCGTACGGCAATCTCCCGCTGGTCGGGATGGGTCAGCAGCGCGCGCACCGCATTGGTGATCAGGCTCAGGGTGGTCTCCTGCCCTGCCGACAGCATGAGCAGCAGAGTGCCGACCAGCTCCTCCTCGCTGAGCGCGTCGGGGTCCGCGGCACGGGCCGCGATCATCGCGCTGGTGAGGTCGCTTCCCGGCTCACGCCTGCGGCTTTCGACCACCCGCGCCAGCAGTTCGTACTGCTCGATCTGGCTGGCGCTGACCTCCTCGGGCAGCAGATCGGAGCGGAAGATGTTGTCCATCAGCTCCTGCAGGCGGGGACGCTCGTCGGCCGGAACACCGAACAGGTCGCAGATGACCTGCATGGGCACAGGGTGCGCGAAGTGACGGCGAAGGTCGACACTGCCGTCGGCGGCGGCATGCGAAGGCAGGTCATCCAGCAGGTCGTCCACGATCTGCTGGATACGGGGACGCAGTTCCTGGACGCGGCGCGGTGTGAAGGTCTGGGTGACGAGTTTGCGCAGGCGGCGGTGTTCCTGGCCGTCCGAGGTCACCATGTTGGTGACTTTCACCATGCCGATGAGGGGCCAGCCGTCCGAAATCTCGCCTCGGATGATGGCGTTCCAGTTGCGCCAGTCCTTGCTGAAGCGGGGGTCGGCGATCATCTCATTCAGCAGGGCGTGATCCGTCACGGACCAGGCCATCACGTCGCCGGGTAGCTGGACCCGCACCACGGGGCCGAGTTCACGGAGCTTGGCTGCCTCGCCGTGATGGTCCGTTCCATGAGGATCCAGAGCGATGACAGGTATATGTGGCGTCATGCCGAACTGCTCCTAATCTCAGGACCCGCCGTGCGCAGGTCCTGTCGGATACGAGGGTTCATCGACCCGTCCTGGTAGGGATACGGGCCGGTATACGGGCCGCGGAGAACTCCGCGGGCAGTGCGACCGGCACCCTCGTCCAGGGAGAGGGGCGCCAGGCCACCTCGTCCGCCGGAATGCCGAGTCTCATGTCCGGCAGCAGATGCAGAGCGGTCTGCACCGCGGTACGAGTGATCAGCCGAGCGGGCACCTGTGCGGGACACACATGCGGGCCGGCCGAAAAGGCCAGATGCGAGCGGTTTCCCCAGCGTTCGTCCGCACCGTCCGGCCGGACCTCGGGATCGTCGTTGGCGGCTGCGTGCCCGAGGATGAGGCAGTCGCCGCGCCGGATGTGCTGGCCTCCCAGCTCGGTGTCGTGAAGCGCGTACCGGGCGGGCATGTTGTTCATGGGGGGATCGCGCCACAGTGCCTCGTCGAGCGCGTCATCCACTCCGAGCCTCCCGCCGTGCAGGCGGGCGGCGAATCGCGGATCGGTGAGCATAAGCCGGAGCGTGTGCGAGATCCAGGCGGTGACCGTCTCATTTCCTGCGGAGATCATCACGACGATGGACTGCAGGCGCTCCGCCTCGTTGCGCAGGTTGGGGTGGTTGATGAAGACCGTCGTCATGTCGTCGGTCGGATTGCTCCGCCGCTCGCGCACCGTATCGAGCAGGATCTGCTCGAAGTTGCGGTTTCCGGCCTGGGAGTCCCCCGCGCTGCCGAACAGTGCGATGAGCGCGTCGAGCAGTTCCCGGCCCTCTTCGCTGTCCAGGCCGAACAACGAAGCGAGCGACAGCATCGGCACGATCGTGGCGTATTCGTTGACCAGATCAGCGCTGCCACGCTCGGAGAACGACGCGATCAGATCCGTGCACAACGCCTCCACCTCACGACGCACCCTGCGCTGGTCTATCCGCGCGATCCCGTCGTCGAGAGGCTTGCGCAGCCGCCGGTGTTCGGGGCCGTCGGCTCCGATGACGTTGGCACGCCATCCCATCATCGGGAGGAGCCCCGAATGCGGCGAGACGACCCCCTCGTTCAGGTCGCGCCAGTTACGGGCGTCGCGGGAGTAGAGCTGCTCCTGCCGGGTGATGACCAGCAGTTCCTGGTAGCCCATCACCAGCCAGGCAGGCACGCCCGGCTCCAGCTCGACCTTCGCGACGCTGCCCCACTCCTTGCGGAGCCTGCGGTAGACCGCATGCGGGTCGGACGAGCCGACGACTGCAGACAGCGGAAGCAGTTTGGTGCCGTGCCCTGCGTGCGACGGGCACCCCGGCGGCGGCAGAGTGCTCATGAGGCTGTCTCCAGGGTGCGCGCCGCATGGATGCCCGATACGTGTTCCACCAACCTGATCAGGGAATCGACCGATGAGGCGCGGTCGCGCGCGTCGCAGGTCACTATGGGTGTCTCGGGCAGCAGATCGAGCGCACCGCGCAGTTCCTCGTCGGTGTAGTGCTCGCTGTCCGGGAACTGATTGATCGCGACCGCGAACGGGAGCCCGCGGATCTCCAGTTGCTCCAGTACGTCGAAACTCTCCTCCAGCCTGCGGGTATCGATCAGCACGAGCACACCGAGGGCGCCCTCGGCCAGCCCTTCCCACAGATCCCAGAACCGCTGTTGGCCAGGCGTACCGAACAGATAGAGGACCAGTCGCGAGCTGAGCGTGACACGGCCGAAGTCCATGGCGACGGTGGTGGTCGTCTTGTCGCTCAGACCGGCCAGTTCGTCGACCCCCACGCTCGCCGTCGTCATCACCTCCTCGGTGCGCAGCGGTTCGATCTCGCTGACGGATCCGACGAGCGTGGTCTTGCCTACGCCGAACGCGCCCACGACGAGGATCTTGACGGCCTGCTGCACCGTGTCGGGCAAGTAGCGGTCAGCGGAACCGACGGAGACCATCCAGTACCTCCTGTAGCAGTTGCTTATCGGGCAGGGCGGCCCGTGGAACACCGGAGCGTGCGGACAGATGCCCGCTGTCGACGAGGTCGGACGCCAGCACCTTCACCAGGCTGACCGGCAGTCCGAGATGAGCGGCGGCCTCCACGAGGGACAGCAGCTGCGCGCACATGCGCACGAGGGTGATCTCTTCCCTGGTCGCGGAGACAGGGAGGGCCCGTGGGGGGTCCACCGCCACGAGGAGCGTCTCGACGCCGATCGTGTTACGGGTTGGCCGGGAGCGCCCCTTCGTGATCACGTACGGGCGTAACGCACCGTCCGTGAACCCCTCTCCCGGCCCGCTCACGCGGAGCCCTGGCGCGGCGGGCTGCTGAGATTGCTCGCCCCGATCTTCATCACCTGCGCCTGCATCTGCCGGGCGACGAGCTTCGGGTCGATCACGGGGCCCGTCACGACGGCGAGGTGTGCTCCGTCGGCACTGCGCATAAACAGGAATCCGCCGTTGAACTCCACCATCTGCTGGTGCACGGCGCCGCCGTCCTCGCCGTACTCCCGTCCGAGACCGCGGCCGAGGGACTGAAGACCCGCGCAGCTCGCCGACAACCGGTCGGCGGAGTCGCGGTCCATGCCCTCCGAGTTGGCCAACAGCAGACCGTCGGAACTGAAGACGATCGCCAGCCGTACGCCGGGCACTGCGGCGACTTCGGAGATCATCCAGCCACGCTGCTCCGGGTTCTCCACGTAATTCATGCTCACATCTGTCCTTCCGAGGAATCGGGGGTGGCGGAGGAGTCGTGCGGGGGGTCGTGCGGGTCGTGACCGGGAGCGGAGCCGGATGCGGGGGGCGTGGTCCGGCCGCCTTCGAAGAACTGCTCCATCCAGTCGCCGGCGTTCTCCGGCGAACCCGGCGGAGTGACAGCGATCGGCGCCTCCTCCACCGCGGGGACGTATCCGTCACGTCGAGACCTGCGCTGGGGCAACCGGTGGTGACGTGCGGCCGGACCATCGGTGGCAGGCGGGAGCGAACCGGACCGGTCCGCCTCCCGGGGCGGCTCGGGCGACGGGGCGGGTTCGGCCGCCGGAGCCGGGGCCTGCGCAGGAACGGTGCGGTCGGGGGCGGCCGGGGTGACGTCGGCGGAGGGCGCGGCCGGTGATGGTGACGGCGGAGCCGGCGGCGGCGTGGAATGCACCCGCCCGCCGGGCGCTCCGGCGGGCGCGAGGGTCTTCAGGAGCTCCAGCGGCACGAGGATCACCGCGCGGACACCTCCGTACGGCGACGGACCCAGATCGACGCTGAGACCGTGCCGGTGGGCGAAGCGGCCGACGACCGCGAAGCCGGTCTGCGGGATCTCGCCGACATCACCGACGCCGAGAAGGCGGCGGCCCGAGACGATGTCACGTGCTTCGGCCAGCCGGTGCTCGTCCAGGCCGAGGCCGCCATCGTCCACCTCGATGACCGCACCACGCTGCACGGTCCGCACCGTGACGGGCACGCCGGTCCTCGGCGGTGAGTACTCGGTCGCGTTGGCGAGGAGCTCCGCGATGAGATGGATCAGTGGTTCGACCACCGATGCGGTGATGCCGACATCCGGGTCACCGGTCACCTCGACACGCTTGAACGAGACGATCCGGCCCGAGGCGGCCCGCACCACATCGACCAGCGCCAGCGGCTTCTGCCACTGCTGGCCGGGCCACTCCCCGCACAAAACCTTGAGACTCTGGGCGTGTCGCGCCTGCTGAGTTGCCGCATGGTCCACATGCATGGTGGCCTCGAGCAGGTCTGCGTCGCCCGGGTGACGCTCCGCCACACCCGTGACCGTCGCCTGAATCCGGTGTGCGGAGGTCTGGACTCTGCTCGCCAGCTCGACCAACGCGATGCGCTGCGACTCCTCGCGGTTGTCGATCGCATCGGACACATCTGTGAGCAGCCGGTCGAAGCGCTTGGAGAGCTCCTGAACGAGTGGCTCCGAACTGTCCCGCGATGCGGGAATCCCGCTCCTGCCGAGAGCGGCAGGTAGCCGCTCCTCCAGGAGGAACTCCGCCTCCTGGAGCGCCGCTTCGGACTGCTTGCGTACGTATGCGTGCCAGTCAGCATCACGGCGTGCGGCCTCCGCCTCACGCTCACGTATCTCGGCACCCAGGCGGATGGCTTCGGCCACGCTCGCCCGGTGCTGCCTGCACAGGTGGACGAGGCAGGCGAAGACCAGCAGAAAAGCCACAACGTATGCCACGGTCGCGGTCACGCCGACGCCTGCGATGGGCACCACGGCTCCTGAGAAGGCAAGGAGTGTGAGTACGAAAGACGTCGTCCAAAGGCCAATGCCCCTAAGGGGTTTGACAGTGGACGCGGGGGAACGAGCCATGGAAAACCTTTGATTCGGCAATAAGTCGATGTCTGGTGGAAGCCAGGCGTCGGACATCAAGCGACGTGCGGTGGGGGAGGACCGGGCGGGCGGCAGCACAGGAGTCCGCGAACCCGGGCGACCTGTCGGCATCGCCCCGGTTCGTCGTCGTCTTCACGGGAGGAACCACTCCTGCACCAGAGGTTGTCTGAAGATCGTATCTCCAATCCGCTTAAGCGGAAGTGCTCTCCGGGCGTGAACAGCCGTGGCTCCCCTTACCACTTGGGCGCGCTGCGCCACAGCTCACGCCTTGCAGAGCGGAAATCAGGGCTTCGGCATGGTCACCTGGCATCCGGTTCATGACGAAGTGTCAGGTATGTTTGTCCCGGGAGCAAGAGCAGGCACAGGCTTCCGAGATCATGGATTTCTCGACGCCCCGTGACCTCGATGGAAGACCGTGCGTGCCGACGCATCAACGCCGATCCCGTCCGCCCTTGACCAACTGCGCGAGCAGCCCAAGGCCGAGACCGGCGAGGTTTCCGGCATGCTGAAGCGGCTGGCCGCGGTGCTCGATCCGCGCGGTGTGCGGCACGCCTTGGTCGTCGTTCTCGCGCTGACCGCGTGCTCACCGAGGGCGGCGCCCTCGACTTCATCGACCCATGGGACATGACCGATCTGCCCATGAGTCCCCTGGCCCGATACGCGGCGCTGCGCGGGCTCTCCGCCGATCTGGAGGACCAGGCCCGCGCGGACGGAATCACAGTCCGCCAGTAAGCAGGTCGCCGGCCGCTGGTACGAGCCGGACTACGGTGCGCCGTCGCCGGACCCCACCCGCCTGGTCGCTCTGGACGACCGCGAGCAGGCACTGCGCTGGATCAAGGCGGAGAGCGACAACTGGCTGGCGGCCTTCCGCGAGGCCGCCGAGGTCGGCGAGCACGCCAGGGTCACCGAGGTCGCGGAAGCGATGCACTGGTTCTCCGACCACTGGGTGTCGTGGGGCCGCTGGAGCGAGATCTACCAACGCGCCGCCGAGGCCGGTGCGTCACTGGGCGACGCCGTACTGGAAGCCACCCACCGTAACTACCTCGCATGGGCCTATTGGATGTGCGAACGCCGTCATGACGAGGCGGTCACCGCCGCAACGTGCGCGCTCGGCCTCGCCAGGGCCTACGGCAACCTCGCCCGCCGTAGGAGCGGCGGGTGGTGCTTCGTCGGCGGCCGGACCGCTGCCGACGGCGGTGGCAATGTGACAGGGTTGCCACGTGCCCGAGTCACCGCACGATCGCCGCCGAGCGGACGCGGACCGTACGGCAGGCGACCGGACCGAGCACTTCCCCTACGTCACCGCCATCGAACTGAGCACCGGGCGGGCCTGCATCGGAGGCAACGCAGTGCACGGCGCTTCGCGCGGCGGGCAGTGGCTGCGCTTATATGGGGTCAGCCGTCCGGCGGGCGTTGACCCACCGGCCCGAACGACCCCGTCGCCCCCGCGACCCAACGATCCGAGGAACCGCAATGTTTCAACACCGCGTTCCGGCCCGGCGGTTCTCCCGTTCGGAGACGGCCCGTGCCGAGGCCTTCAGCGATGGCGTCTTCGCGATCGCGGTCACCATCCTGGTGCTCGGCCTGGCCGCCCCCGCGCACCGGCCCGGCCAGCTCGCGCACGCTCTTGTGTCGCAATGGCCCGCTTACGTCGGCTACTTCGCGTCCTTCAGCTATGTCGCCGTTATCTGGCTCAACCATCACCAGGCCTTCGTGCGGATCCGCAGCATGGACCGGGGTCTGCACGCGGCCAATTTCTTTGTGCTGTTCACCACGGCGGCGCTCGCCTTCCCCACAGGCGTGGTCGCCGATGCGCTGCGGTCCGACGTCTCCGGCGCGGATGCGCGGGTGGCGGTCGTCCTTTACGCGTCCCTTGCATCGGTGATGTGTCTGAGCTGGGTAGTCCTCTATCACCACCTCGGCCGCCACCCCGAGCTTATGGACCCGGAGGTCGAGCCCACTTATGTGCCGCATGGCCGCCTCCGTTCCTGGGCCGGAGCGCTGGCCTACGCCGTCGCCGGAGTGCTGGGCGGCCTGATCTCCCCGCTGATCGCACTGGGCGTCTTCATCGTTCTGCCCGCCTTCTACTTCGTTTCCAGCGAAGGGCTGTCGGTAGGGCGGGGCCCCGCCGTCGATACGGGGGCGTGACCGCTAGTGTCCCTCCCCTCGTAGCGTGAAGACCATGACTGCAGGGGAAGTTGGGAGTCATGGCGGAGAAGCGACGGAAGTTCGAGCCGGAGTTCCGTGAGGGGGCTGTACGGATCGTGACGGAGACTGGCAAGCCGATCGCCGAGGCCGCGAAGGACCTGGGGATCAACGAGACCACGCTGGCCAGCTGGGTGTCCCGGGCCCGCCGGGCCGGGACCACGCCGGCCGGTGCCGGTGACGAGCTGGAGCGGCTGCGGCGGGAGAACGCCCAGCTCAAGCGGGACAACAAGGAACTGGCCATGGAGCGTGATGTCCTCAAACGCTGCATGGTCCTGTGGGTGAAGTAGCCGTGGCCGACCCGTCCCAAGCGGTCGGGGTCATCGGCGACTTCAGGACCGTGCACGGCATTCCGCACCGTGTCTCATGCCACGCCCTGGGCGTGAGCGAGTCGTGGTTCTACAAGCACCGCACCCGCAAGCCCACCGCGCGGCGGACGCGCCACCTGCGGCTGGTGGCGGCGGTCAAGGAGGAGTTCGCCACCTGCGGTGATTACCGCAGCCATCCTCTGTGGACGGAGCGCACAGGGGACGACCACGCCTGAGTACGCGTACTCAGGTCGATTGTGTCAATCGGCCCTGGCGTGGTCGATCTACGTTTCCCATGATTCAATCCCCTGAATCTAAAGAGGCGTTCATGGTTTGTGACCTGCAGCTGCGCACTGCCACCCCAGAGGATCTTGAGTGGATCCACGAACTGCGTCACAGGGTGTACGCGCAGGAGTTGGGCCAGCATGTGCCTGATCCGTCCGGGCGGCTTCGCGACGGGCTGGACGGTGACAACGTCTACCTGGTCGCGGCGCGAGGCGCGGCCCGAATCGGCTTTGTCAGCCTGACTCCACCCTGGTTGGGGCGGTATGGGCTGGAGAAGTACCTGATCCGTGACGAGCTGCCGCTGCTGGCCGACGACGACCTGTTCGAAGTGCGCGTCCTCACCGTTGAGCCGAGCTGGCGAGCCACCGCGGCGGCACCGCTGCTGATGTACGCGGCGCTGCGCTGGATCGCCGTCCGGGGCGGCCGCCGCGTGGTGGCGATGGGGCGTAGCGAACTGCTCGACATGTACCTGGCCGCCGGCCTGCGCCCGGTCGGCCGTACTGTTCACAGCGGTGCGGTGACGTTCGAGGTGCTGACCGGCAGCGTTACCGAGCTGACGAGGCTCGCGATGGACCGGTACGGCACCACGCTGGAGCGTCTGCGGTCCGCAGTGGACTGGCGGCTGGACGTGGCGTTCGCACCCCGGCCGGACGGCTGCGAACATGGCGGCGCCTCGTTCACCGCCATCGGCACTGACTTCCGTAACCTGCACCGGCGCCAACGCATCGTCGCGGCCGACGTATTGGACGCCTGGTTCCCGCCGGCCCCGGGGGTGCGGGCGGCGCTCGCGGAAGACCCGGCCTGGGCCGCCCGGACCTCTCCGCCGACCGGCGCCGAAGGCCTGCTGGCGGAAATCGCCACGGTCCGGGCGCTGCCGACGGAGACGCTCGCGGTCGGCGCCGGTTCATCCGACTTGATCTTCAGGGCGTTCGGTCAGTGGCTGACCCCGGAGAGCAGAGTGCTTCTGATGGACCCGGGCTACGGCGAGTACGCCCACGTCACGGAGAAGGTGATCGGATGCCGGGTGGACCGGTTCCGGCTGCGCCGCGAGGACGGCTGGCGGATCGATCCGGACCGGCTGTCCGACGCCGTCAGGTCTGGCGGCTACGACCTCGTGGTGGTGGTCAACCCGAACAACCCGACCGGACGCCACGCACCGGTCGCGGAGCTGCGCTCGCTGATCGCCGCCGCGCCTGCCCGCACCCGCTGGTGGATCGACGAGGCGTACCTGGGCTATGTCGGCCTGACCGAGTCGCTCGCCGACCTCGCCGCGACGGACCCGCGGGTGGTCGTCTGCAGCTCGCTGTCCAAGATGTATGCGCTGTCCGGTATGCGGGCCGCGTACCTGGTCGCCGAGCCGGCTACCGCGGCGCTGCTACGCCGATGGACTCCGCCCTGGCCGGTGAGTCTCCCGGCACAGCTGGCCGCAGTCGCTGCCCTGCGCGACCCGGCGTACTACAACGACCGCTGGCTCCGTACCCACGCACTGCGGCAACAACTGGCCGCCGAACTGGCCAGGTTGGACGAGAACGTGATCGTCGAAGAAGCCGTGGCGAACTTCCTCACCGTGACCCTGCCGACCGGCGGGCCGAGTGCCGCGCAAGTGGTGAACGAGTGCCGTCGCCACGACGTATATCTGCGCGATCTGTCCCCGCTGTCGTCGCGGTACCAGGGGCGCAGCGTGCGTATCGCGGTCAAGGACACGGCCGAGAACGCCCGCATTGTGGCCGCCTTCCATGCCTCCCTGGACGGGCTGCGCCCGGATCCGGCCTCGCTCGTTCCGACACCTCGGTCCGTTCTCGCTGCCGGATCCGCTCTGTGATCGCTGTGGCCTCTCTGGCGCCCTTCCTCGGCGGGGCGCTGGTGCTGAGCGGCATCGCGGTGGCGGTATCCCGGCGCCGTGAGCTGCTGATCCGGTGGTGCGCCTGGGCGGTCGGAGTGCCACTGGTCGTCGGTGCGTTCTGGTGGGGCCGCCCAGGCGCCGCAGCCGTCGCCATCGCAGCTGGGGTGATTGCGGTGATGGAGTTCGGTGGGCTGATGCGGTTGGGCTGGCCAGACCGGGTAGTGCTGGCCGCAGCGGTGGTAAGCGTGGTGCTGGCCGCCTGGTTGGCGCCAGGGCAGGCGCTTCGAGTGGTTGCCATCGGCGCGCTCGCGGTGGCCGCGGTGCCGCTCCTGGCCGGCGACACTGATCATGGACTGCGCCGGCTCGGCGCCGGCCTGCTCGGGCTGGCCTGGCTGAGCGTGACGGCCGCGCTGGTGACGCTCGGTGCGGGCGCGCTCGTACTCTTCGCAGCGGTCTCGATCGCCGACATCGTGGCGTACTTCGCCGGTCCAGCGCTGGGCGGGCCGCGGCTGTCACCTCTGTCAGCGGCCAAACGGTGGAGCGGCACCATTGCCGGGGCCGCAGCCGGCCTCGGCGTGCTTGCCGCGCTGTCCGTGCTGAGCTGGCCGATGGCGGTTGCGCTGGCGGTCGGCGGTCCGGCCGGCGACCTTCTCGAGTCCATGGTCAAAAGAGGCGCACAGACGAAGGACGCAGGCCATTGGCTGCCCGGCTCCGGCGGCCTGCTGGACCGGATCGACTCGCTGCTCATCGCGCTGGCAGTCCTGCTTGTCCTGCGCTGACCCCCGCCTGGAGGCACTGAAGGAGCCGCTGGACGAGGCGTACCTGAGCACCCCCGAGTTCGAGGCTGGTGTCGCCCGTGCGCACGGCTTCGGCGCGCGGGCCCTGGAGGAGTTCAAGGACTCGCAGGTCTGGCTGAAGGTCGACTCGAACGGCAACTACGACCTGAACCTCGCCGCCAACGAGTACATGGCGGACGGCCATACCCTGGACAAGCACGTCGGCAAGACGGACGAGCAGCTCGCGCAGCGCCTGCGCGACCAGCAGTCGAACGGACCGACCCAGGCCTGGCCGTGCGGCAGGCCGATGCCCAACAGCTCTTCGGCCTTCCCGAACTACCAGCGGGCGGAGGAGCAGACCGAGTACAACCTCAACAAGAACGAGGCCGCCATCGAGGCGTGCATCAAGGGCCCGCCGCCGGACGAGGGGAGGGTCGAGAAGTTCCAGTCGACCACGCCGAACGGCGAGACCTCCGGCCGCAGTGTGAGCAAGCAGCCGGTGGACCCGAACGACCCGATGTCCGGGTACAAACAGGGGGGATCTGACGCCAAGGCGTACGACGTGAACGGCATCGAGACGTGCCTCAAGTACGACAGCAGTCGCAATCCGCCGTTCACGGTCAGGGTGAGGCAGCCGCAGCCCCGGCGTGACGCCCGGGCTCCGGGCCTGGCCGGAGCCGTGGTGACGACGTTGCCCGGGACGCTGAAGCGTCCCGGGCAACGTGCGTGAGGGGTGGCGGGGCTGCCGGGAGAGCCGCGGGTCCCAGCCCTCGCCGGCGCGGACCAGGGCGGGGGTGTAGATGGCGGGGGCGGGACGCCCGGCCTCTTTCCACTGGTGGAGCCAGTCGCGCAGGACGGTCAGGGACGGGGAGTCGGGGGCGTCGGCGAGGATCGTGCCGTCCTGCTGGACGACGGCGGCCATCGTGGTGGTGGAGTGGCCGATCGCCCACAGGTCCGGGCTGAGCCTGGCCATGGTGAGGCGGTGGTCGCCGAGGGTGGAGGCGAAGGTGAGGTCCGAGTAGTAATGGCCCAGGAAACCGGCGTCAGAAGTGCTGACAGGCCATGGTCTGGGCCGTTCAGCAGCCTTGTTGGGGTGTGAGAGGTACGCGCCAAAGGTGGCTGAGAAGGCTCGATCATCGCCCGCGCCGCCAGTGTCGATCACACCTTCCTTTACCGCCACCGCGACGTGCTCGATGCCCTTCACGCCGCCGCCCACGAATCGGCGGCAATGCGCTGTGGGCGCCTCCACCCGGGACGGCGGGTAGATGACCTTGAGGTGGATGCCTCATGTCTCCGTAGGCGGCTTCGAGGGACTCTACGGATCAATTCCAGGCCGTGCCCGGGTCCCTTTTTTCAGCGGACCGCGACACCAGACGAGAGAATCCCTACATGGCGATCTAAGGAGTTTTCGTGCGTCGCGCGTAGGGGGGATCGACTAGATGGCTGCACGTCAGCTACGGAGGCATCCATGGGACTTGTGGCCCTGCCCGTAATGCTCGCGTCGGGTATGCTAAACCTAGTTCTCGGTTCTATGGTGAACCTTGCGGAACGGGGCTTGGCCGGTCGGCGGGGCCCCTGCACCGACCTCCGTCCGACGTCATGCCGCTCCCGCCCCACTGGGTGGGAGCGCGGTTTGTCGTGCCAGAAAAGAGAGCGCCCCTGTGACCGATCCCGGCATTCCCTCCGACCTTTCGGCCGACGCCACCGCACCCGCGCCCACCACGGGCAACGTGGGGGACACGTCCTACACCGGCAGCCAGATCCAGGTCCTGGAGGGCCTGGAGGCGGTCCGCAAGCGGCCTGGCATGTACATCGGCTCGACCGGCGAGCGCGGTCTGCACCACCTGGTCTACGAGATCGTCGACAACTCGGTCGACGAGGCCCTCGCGGGGCACGCGGACCGCATCGACGTGACGATCCTGGCCGACGGCGGGATCAAGGTCGTCGACAACGGGCGTGGCATCCCGGTGGACATCGTGCCGTCCGAGGGCAAGCCGGCCCTGGAGGTCGTACTGACGGTGCTGCACGCGGGCGGCAAGTTCGGCGGCGGCGGCTACGCCGTCTCCGGCGGTCTGCACGGCGTGGGCATGTCGGTGGTCAACGCCCTGTCGACACGGGTGGAGGCGGAGGTGCGCTACGGCGGGCACCGCTGGAGCCAGGAGTACGAGAAGGGCGTGCCGACCGCCGCGCTCAAGCAGCACGAGGAGACCTCCGAGACCGGCACCTCGCTGACGTTCTGGGCCGACGGCGACATCTTCGAGACCACCGAGTACTCCTTCGAGACGCTGTCGCGCCGCTTCCAGGAGATGGCCTTCCTCAACAAGGGCCTGACCCTGACGCTGACCGACGAGCGTGAATCCGCGAAGGCCACGGTGGGCGCCGACGACCCGGACGCGGACGTGTCCGAGCCGGTGGCGCGGACGGTGAAGTACTTCTACGAGGGCGGCATCGTCGACTTCGTGAAGTACCTGAACGCGCGCAAGGGCGAACCCGTCCACCCGTCGATCATCTCGCTGGAGGCGGAGGACACCGCGCGCCTGCTGTCGGTAGAAGTCGCGATGCAGTGGAACGCCCAGTTCTCCGACAGCGTGTACTCCTTCGCGAACACGATCCACACGCACGAGGGCGGTACCCACGAAGAGGGCTTCCGCGCGGCGATGACGGGTCTGGTCAACCGGTACGCGCGGGAGAAGAAGTTCCTGCGCGAGAAGGACGACAACCTCGCGGGTGAGGACATCCGTGAGGGTTTGACGGCGATCATCTCGGTGAAGCTGGGTGAGCCGCAGTTCGAGGGTCAGACGAAGACCAAGCTGGGCAACACGGAGGCGAAGACCTTCGTGCAGAAGGTCGTGCACGAGCACCTCAACGACTGGTTCGACCGGAACCCGAACGAGGCCGCGGACATCATCCGCAAGTCGATCCAGGCGGCCACGGCGCGCGTCGCGGCCCGCAAGGCCCGTGACCTGACGCGTCGCAAGGGTCTGCTGGAGTCGGCTTCGCTGCCGGGCAAGCTGTCGGACTGTCAGTCGAACGACCCGACGAAGTGCGAGATCTTCATCGTCGAGGGCGACTCGGCCGGCGGCTCCGCGAAGTCCGGCCGCAACCCGATGTACCAGGCCATCCTGCCGATCCGCGGCAAGATCCTGAACGTCGAGAAGGCGCGCATCGACAAGATCCTCCAGAACACCGAGGTCCAGGCGCTGATCAGTGCCTTCGGTACCGGTGTGCACGAGGACTTCGACATCGAGAAGCTCCGCTATCACAAGATCATTCTGATGGCGGACGCCGACGTCGACGGCCAGCACATCAACACCCTGCTGCTGACCTTCCTGTTCCGCTTCATGCGGCCGCTGGTCGAGGCCGGTCACGTCTACCTGTCGCGCCCCCCGCTGTACAAGATCAAGTGGGGCCGGGACGACTTCGAGTACGCCTACTCCGACCGCGAGCGCGACGCACTCGTCACGCGCGGAACCGGCAGCGGCAAGCGCCTGCGCGACGACACCATCCAGCGCTTCAAGGGCTTGGGCGAGATGAACGCCGAGGAACTGCGCATCACCACCATGGACGTGGACCACCGCGTGCTCGGCCAGGTCACCCTGGACGACGCCGCGCAGGCCGACGACCTGTTCTCGGTGCTGATGGGTGAGGACGTCGAAGCCCGACGCTCCTTCATCCAGCGCAACGCCAAGGACGTCCGCTTCCTCGACATCTGAGCCGGCGGCAGTTGCACCCTCCCGGTACGGGGCCCGCGTCCGCGGGCCCCGGCCGCGTCACCCACCCATCCTCTGTACTTGGAGCGAATGCGTGAGCACTCCGCCTTCCGCCCGTCCCCGCACCCCGGCCGGAGACGGCTCCGACTACACCGCGCGGCACCTGCTCGTCCTCGAAGGACTGGAGGCCGTCCGCAAGCGCCCCGGCATGTATATCGGGTCCACCGACAGCCGTGGCCTCATGCACTGCCTCTGGGAGATCATCGACAATTCAGTCGACGAGGCCCTGGGCGGGTACTGCGACCACATCGAGGTGATCCTCCACGAGGACTCCTCCGTGGAGGTCCGGGACAACGGCCGCGGCATCCCCATGGACGTCGAGCCCAAGACCGGCCTCTCCGGGGTCGAGGTCGTCATGACCAAGCTGCACGCCGGCGGCAAGTTCGGCGGTGGTTCGTACGCGGCCTCCGGCGGCCTGCACGGCGTCGGCGCCTCCGTCGTCAACGCCCTCTCGGCCCGCCTCGACGTCGAAGTGGACAGGGCAGGCCACACCTACGCGATCGGCTTCCGCCGCGGCGTGCCCGGCCACTACTCCGGACTCGGTGAGGACACCGACTTCGCCCCGGGCGGAGGGCTGCGCAAGCGGAAGGTGAGGAGCCGCAACGCGAACGGCACTGGGAACCGGACGCGTTACTGGGCGGACCGGCAGATCTTCCTCAAGGACGCCAAGCTCACGCTGGACACGCTCTACCAGCGTGCCCGCCAGACGGCCTTCCTCGTCCCCGGCCTGACCATCGTCGTCCGCGACGAGCGCGCCCTGGAAGGGGCCGGCAAGACCGAGGAGACCTTCCGCTTCGACGGGGGCATCAGCGAGTTCTGCGAGTACCTCGCCCAGGACAAGCCGGCCTGCGACGTCCTGCGCCTGACCGGCACGGGTACCTTCAAGGAGACCGTCCCGGTCCTCGACGACCGCGGCCACATGACCCCCACCGAGGTCACCCGCGAGCTCGGCGTGGACATCGCCCTGCGGCGGCAGCGCGCCTGGATGGAGGTCTTCTCGTCCGCGCTGATCACGTACTCGTCCGCGCCGAGCGGCTCGCCGTCCCGGGTGCGGGCATACAGGTCCAGCACGCGTTCGGCCTTGGGCCGGAAGTCCGGGTCGGTGATGAAGATCCAGGAACGGTGCTGCCAGGGTTTGATCGCGTCCTGGTCGAGCCAGCGGCGCACGGTGGAGGCCGACAGGAAGGGCGCGATGCCGCGCTCGACGGCCTCGCGGGCCAGCTCCGGGCACGACCAGCGCGACAGCGGGGCGCCTGCCTCGGCGGGAAGCCGGCAGGCCAGCGCCTTGACCTGTGCCGCCTGCAGGGGCGTGAAGGCGGCGGGCCGCCCCGGGCGCTTGCGGTCGGCGAGCCCGGGCAGGCCCAGGTCGGCGAACCGGTCCCGCCAGGTGCGCACGGTCTCCACGTGCACTCCCGCCTCAACGGCGATACGCGCGTTGGACCTGCCCCGAGCCGCGAAGAGCACGATCTGCGCACGCACCCGGGCCCGGTGCCCGGTCCTGTGACCCCAGGCCGCCTTCTTCAACCAGTGCCGCTCGGCGGTGGTCAGGACTATCGGGCGCGCAGCGATAACAGGCAAGGCAGGCAAGCCGATCAGCAGAAGTGGATCAGGACGGCCACAGCCTCCCTCATCCGGTCCGACGCTTGACTCGTCCTATACGAATAGCCCCGTCGTCCGTCTGTTGGCCGCCCAGGTTCATCAGGCGATGAACGAGTTGTCCAACCCGCCGATCCGGCGGATCGCCTCCAGGGGATATGGGGTCTGTCTGCTCTCAAGTTGGAACTTGCGGTAGAAGTCCGTCATCACCGCGGCGAGCGGGGCGTGGCGGGTGAGGATTGCCGCGACCTCTGGCGGGTTTCCCGTCGGAGGTTCCCCCTGGGCGCACGCGCGCACGAACGCGTTGCGGTCGTCCCGCTCGTACCCGTACAGGGCAGTGATGAGCCAGATCACCAGATGGGTGACGGTGTAGCAACGGTCATAGGTCTGCTGTTCGGCGAAGAAGTCGGCCTCTTCCTTCGACAGGTCGAACCGGGAGGAGATCGCGAGGCCGTAGTCCGCAAAGAACAGACGCTTGCCGTCGGTCAGGATGTTCTGGAAGTGGGCATCAAAATGCAGGAGCCCGCGGGCGTTCATGAAGGAAGTCCCGGTTTCAAGTTCCTTCGCCACCATGGCACATGCCTGCTCGGCCGCCTTGTCGCCGGCTTTGACCTGAACGTCCAGCCAGTCGTGCAAGTTCTGCGGGATGTACTCCAGGAACAGCGCGACGCTCGCCGAGGAATCCCGCAGCGCCTCGATCCGGCGGCGCACCTCCGGTCCGCCTCCCCAGTAGGCGACAGCCCGCTCCACGTCGGCCAGTTCCTCGGGCAGCGCCTGTCCGGGGTGCGGCAGCACCCGCCAGTGGTACATCAAAGGGAAACCCTCATAGTCCTGTGCGAGCACCCAGTTCCCCGTCATGGTGTGCACGGCCAACTCCCGCCAGGCCCCAAAGCCCGGCCCCCCGATGACCCCGATGCCGTAATGGCAGAAGGCAGGTAGCCCGAAGAGGTTCGACGTGGACCGGACGTTCTCCGGCTGCCTTTCCAGATCGGTCAGCGGCACCCGCTTGACGAAGACCGGGGTCCCGCCGACCTCCAGCAACGCTGAGGTTCCGCCGATACCAGAACCCATCGGCGCAGCCGTATCCACAAGATCGCGCAGTTCGCGATCACTGCATAGGGCCAGCGATGTGGAGACAGCACTGTAGGCAGCCAAACGCGCACCACGCGACGTGTCAAGGCTCTCGACGACTGCCGCCACCAGGGCACCAACCTCTCTGAAATACCTGGGTGCCTCCGATGAGCACGCACGTGCGACGGCCCTGCGGTTCGACCCTTGGCACAGGCAAAGGGCATCCAGAATCCGTTGGTGAGCACAGACCCGAACACCCTATTGACCGCACTCTACGTGAAGATCGACAACGAGATCGGGCGAACGCGATCCTCGGCAGACCGCCCCTGTCCAGCGGCACGGAGCTGGCCTCCCTCGCCGGTCGAACTCCATCGCACCGTCTTCAACACCCGACCCGCAAACACACCCGCCAGGCCCGGGGGGCAACCCCCGAAGGACTCCGGAGCCGACCACTTAGCCTCCCCGTTTCGGTTGCGGCGATGCGGTGTCCTTGATCGTCATCTGGTGTGTTTTCGGGGCGTTTTCGCCGTGTGAGCATGGGTGGGGCCCGGCGCTGGGACCGGGTCGGTCGCCGTTCAGCGACTCGAACGGTGCGGGCGCCCGCCCTTGCGGATGCCGTAGGCAGCCGCGCCGACCAGCACCACGCACGCGCCCGACAGAACCGAATGCAGGGGAAGCGTGAATGCCAGGACCAGGCAGCCCGCCATGCCGAGGGCCGGTACGGCGCGTGGAGGGCGGCCCTCGGACGGCGTGAGGGTCCAGGCGGCCGCGTTGGCGACGGCGTAATACAGCAGGACGCCGAACGAGGAGAACCCGATCGCGCCCCGGACATCGCCGGTGGCGGCCACGAGGGCGGCGATCGCGCCCACGGCCAGTTCTGCGCGGTGCGGGACGGCGAACCGGGGGTGGACGGTGGCCAGGGCATGCGGCAGGTGGCGGTCGCGGGCCATGGCCAGCGTCGTACGGGAGACGCCGAGGAGGAGGGCGAGCAGGGAACCCAGTGCGGCGAGTGCCGCACCGATGCGGACCGCCGGCGCCAGACCGGGCGCGCCGGCCGCACGGACCGCGTCCGCCAACGGCGCCGAGGCGTCGGCGAGCCGGGCAGGCCCGAGCACCGACAGCAGCGCGACGGCCACCGCCGTGTACACGACCAAGGTGATGCCCAGAGCCACGGGGATGGCACGGGGGATCGTGCGGGCCGGGTCGCGGACCTCCTCGCCCAGCGTGGCGATGCGGGCGTATCCGGCGAAGGCGAAGAACAGCAGCCCGGCCGCCTGCAGCACCCCGCCCGCCGTGGCGTCCGCCCCGGGCGCCAGCCGGGATGGCTCGACCGCGGCGCCGGTCAGACACGTGGTGACGACCGCGGCTAGGACCGCGAGGACCACGGCCACGATCACCCTGGTCAGCCATGCGGATTTCTGCACGCCCCGGTAGTTCACCGCGGTGAGGGCCACGACGGCGCCGACCGCCACCGCATGCGCCTGGCCCGGCCAGGCGTAGGCGCCGACCGTCAGGGCCATGGCTGCGCACGAGGCGGTTTTGCCGACAACGAAGCTCCAGCCGGCCAGATAGCCCCAGAAATCTCCCAGGCGCTCACGCCCGTAGACGTACGTACCGCCGGAGGCCGGATAGCGGGCGGCGAGCCGCGCCGAGGACGTGGCATTGCAGTACGCCACGACCGCGGCCACGCCCAGACCGATCAGGAGCCCCGACCCGGCCGCCCCGGCGGCGGGTGCCGACGCGGCGAAGACACCGGCCCCGATCATCGACCCCAGCCCGATGACCACCGCGTCGAAGACGCCCAGGCGTCGTCCGAGTCCACCGCCGTCGGACGCGTCACCGCCGCCGGACTCGTCAGCGCCGACCGCACCACCGCCCGGCGCACCTGCCACGCCACTCACCCTTTGCCTCCACTCGCAGCCGCTGTCCGTAGGGGTGCACCGTACAGACCGAAGGCGACGAGGCGGTGGCCGCGCCCACGCATGGCCGGAGCCCCTCGGGTGAGGCCGGGGGGCTCCGGGGTCCGTGTGCGGGAGAGGACGGGAGTCACGGGGCCAGGTTCAGCCCGATCCGGATCCCCGTGGATGAACCGAGTGCCGACACCCCGTAATAAAGGCCGGTGCCGGTGTCGATGCCCGAGGTGCTGGTGTTGTCTATCTGCAGGATCGTGCCGTTGTTGGCGTCCTCGCCGTCCGCGCCGATCGCGATGTCCGCCCGGGAGTAGCCGGAGAGATCGGTGAGCGACACGGACGAGCCGAGCCGGTCGTTCGGCTCGGTGGAGCCGGGGATGCCGATGGTGTCCTGGCTGTATCCGACGGCCCCGGTGCCGGTGGGACCGGTGGCGGAGCCGCGGATCAGGAAGACCTGTCCGGCGTTGCTCTGGTTGACGCTGCCGCGGGTGATGTCCTCGCCCGGGGCACCGGTGAGGATGTCGCCGTACCCGTCGAGGTTGACGTCGCCGATGGAGACGGACGCCCCCATGTCGTCGCCGGTCTCGCCGCCGCCCGGTACGCCGGTGGTGTCCTGGTGGATCGTCTTGCGGCCGGTCGAGGTCAGGCCGGTCGCCGAACCGAAGACCGCGGTGACGGCGCCGCCCTTGGCGGTGTGCCCGGACTCGGTGGCGGAGGGCTGGCCGACCGCGAGGTCGGTCGCACCGTCGCCGTTGATGTCACCGGCAGCCAGCGAACGTCCGCCGCGGGCGTCGAGGATGCCGACCCGCTGGAGACCGTTGGCGGAACCCTTCAGCCACAGCAGGCGTCCGACGCCGCTCGGGTCGCGGTAGCCGACGGCGGTGTCCGCGTAGCCGTCCTTGTTGAAGTCGCCGGTGACCGCGGCCGCGTAACTCACCGCGGCGGTGTAGGCGGCGGTGTTCAGGTAACCGGACTTGGCTGCGCCGGTCTTGCCGTCCCAGGCCCACCAGCGGCCGGGCTTGCCCGGGGCCACGGAGAAGATGTCGGCCTTGCCGTCGGCGTTGAAGTCGCCCGAGGTGACGGTCGTACCGAGCTTCTCGCCGCCGATCCGGCCGGACGCGGTGACGGAGTAGCCCTTGCCGGTCGTGAGTCCGGGGCCGTACATCACGACGACGGTGCCGTTGTCGGCCTGGGTGATGTCCTCGCCGGGCCCGCCGACGACCAGGTCGGCGTACCCGTCGCCGTTGACGTCGCCCCAGGCGTTGGACGAGCCGAACTGGTCGCCCGCCTCGGAACTGCCGGGCACGCCCGCGCTGTTCTGGTTCAGCGTCCGCTTCGCCGTCGAGCCCGGGCCGTCCTCGGTGCCGGGCAGCACGGTGACGCTTCCGTCGCTGCTCGCCGCCTTCGGGAGGCCGACGACCAGGTCGGTGATGCCGTCCCGGTTGAAGTCGGTGGTCGGGATCGCGGCGTTGCGGGTGCCGTTGGTGGCGTGCGTCCGGATGGCACCGAGCTTGGAGTGCAGGTACGTGCCGGGGCACTTGGTGGCGTACCCGTCGCGGTGTCCGGCGATGGTGTTGAACGTGACGTCACCGTCGGGCACGGTGTTGCCGTCGGCATCGGTGACGAGGCGGGTCAGCGTCACCTTGGCGGTGGGGCTGACACCGTACTGACCGAGCTTCCAGGCGGCGATGCGGGCCGCGGACTGCAGTGCGGCCGGAGTCGGCTTGCCCGTCTCGAAGTTGCCGAGCAGCGAGATGCCCGTCGAGTAGGAGTTGAAGCCGTACGTGTGGGCGCCCTTGACCGGCAGGTCGACGCCGCCGGCGCGGCCCTCGAAGGTCTGGCCGCACTTGTCGACCAGGAAGTTGTAGCCGATGTCGTTCCAGCCGTCGGTCTTCACGTGATACGTCATGATCGCGCGGACCATCGCGGCCGAATCGCCGCAGCTGTAGTTGTTCGTGTCGACGGTGTGGTGGATGAAGACCGCCTGCACCTTGTCGATGTACTCGGGCGGGTCCTCGACCAGCGACTCGTCGGCGCCCCACTGGGCACGGCTGATGATCGGCGGCCGGTTGACCGTCGACGGCGGCGCTGTGGGTACGGGAGTGGGGGTATCCGTGTCCGTGGGCGTCGCGGTGACGGACTCCGTCGGGGTGCTGGTGGCCGTCTCCGCCGGGGTGACGGCAGTGGTCTCCGTCGGAGAGGCGGCGTCCGTGGCCGATGGTGTTGCGGGACCGGTCGGCGTGGCGGTGTCGGTGGGAGCGACGGCGGTGTCCGACGCCGTGGGCGTCGGGGTCCCCTCCAGCGCGAACGCCGCATTCTCAGTACCGCCGGGCGCGAGGGTTGCCTCAGCAGGGTTCTTGGACTCGGCTTTGCTGACACCTGGGTCGACCATGTGCAGCTTCAGGTTCTTCGGCAGTGCCCTGCCCTGCCGGCCAGATCCCACCTTCACCTGTACGGCGTCCGACGCTCCGACCCACAGCGGCTCGGTGGCCCGGTGCGCCGCAGCCTGCTCCCGCCCGTCCGGTCCGTCGGGGGACACCTCCAGCTCGCGCCAGGAGGACCACGTGCCGTTGTCGGCCGACCGCGTACGGACCTGAGCGGTGGCGTCCGCTTTCGCCGCTCCGTCCCAGCCGATGCCGATCAAGGAGAACGGCTCCGTGCTGGTGGTCGGCAACTGCCGCTCCGCGGCGGTGCCGCCGCTGATCGCGAGCGACCGCAACGTCGCCGGACGTGCCTGCGGGCCCTTGGGGCCGGCCGGGCTGTCGGACGGATTCGCGATGGCGACCGTCACCACTCCGGCCCCGCCGAGAACGACGGCGCCGACGGTCAGCCAGGCGCGGCGTTTCAGGTTCATCGGTCTGTACGCATGCGACGTGCGCGGGCTCAAATGCCCCACCCCTCGGAGAAGTTTGCTGGAGGCACACCCGTCACACAGGCGGCCTGGTGTACCCAGCGCACGGAGGTGTCGAAACGTCACACAGCTCGGACTCGTGTGGCGTACGTCACGGTTTTGAGTGGTGGCTGCAAGGGCGGTGATGGGGTGGCCGCGCCGCCCGTGGTCGAGTCGGTGATGATTTATCCGAAATATTCGCGGGCTCGCATGTCGACGACGGGCTGATGTATAACCGCGTCGCTGTCGCCGTCCCGCCTTCTCCCCGCCTCGCTCGCCGGCGGTCGGGACGCCCACTTCACCTGTCCCCGGAGTAATGCACCGTGCTGCCCTTTTCCCGAAAGATGTCCACCATCATGGCCGTTGCCGGCGTCATGCTCCTGGCGTCGGCCTGCGGCCGGCAGGATCACGGTGCCTCTGCCGCCGATGTCGTGTCGAGTTCCCGGAGCGAGGGTGCGGAGGCGCCGAACGCGTCCGCCTCTCCCAGCAGTTCCGCTTCGGCCTCCGCCTCTGCGTCCCCCTCCGGGTCGGTCTCCGCCTCTGCGTCCGCATCCGCCTCTGTATCCGTGAAGCCGTCCGGCAACCGTTCGGCATCCGTCGGCGGGACGGGGACGGGGACGGGGACGGGGACGGGGACGGGGACGGGGACGGGGACGGATGCGGACGGCGGTACGGGGGGTGCCCAGGCGCCCGCAACGGCGCCCTCCTTCCCCGTGTCCGCTTCCGTGGGTGACGCCACGCAGCTCATCACCGTGAAGGCGAGCGGTTCGTACGCCACCGTCACGGCGTGGGCCAAGGGTTCGACCGGCTGGAAATCGGTCCTCTCCACGAGCGGCCGGGTCGGGTCGAACGGTGTCGTGGACGGTGCCACCCGCCGACAGAGCACGTACACCACGCCCTCGGGGACGTACACCATCACCGAAGGCTTCGGTGTCGAGGCCGGGGGCACGGCCATGCCGTACACCCGGGTCAACTCCAGCCACTGGTGGGTGGAGGATCCGGAGTCGAAGTACTACAACTCGATGCACACCTCCGCCGGTGCGGACTTCCCCCTTGTCGAGACCGGCGACCGGGGGAGCGAACACCTCGTCAACTATCCGACCCAGTACGCCAAGGCACTGGTGATCAACTTCAACCGCTGGCCGGCCACCCCCGGTCGCGGGGCCGGAATCTTCCTTCACGTCAATGGGAGCGGAGCGACCGCGGGGTGCGTCTCGGTGCCGCGCGCCACGATGGACAGCATCATGGCGTGGATCAAGCCCTCCGCCCATCCGCGTATCGCCATCGGCTGATGCGGTGGGGCCCGAGGACGTGTGAGAGGGGCGGTGGGTTGTATGACTGGCTGGAACTCGCCGTATGAGAACAGACACATCCGATACCTGTGATGCTCTCCGGCCATCCGTCGCTGGGGCAGGCATGGATAGTGATCTTGAGAAGCTTCCTGCGGCGTCGGAAATGCGGGCCTATGTCACGTGCTTCGTCGCGCAGTTGACCGAGCGGAACCGGCTGCCGCTCGACTACTCCGTGGTCAGCCTGCGGCTCGTCGACCTGATCGTCGACGGGCTGCGGCACAGCCGGCCGGAGCGGGGACAGGTCGAGCCGTTTCTGCGGGGGCTGGGCGCGTACACCGGTGAAGTCATGGTGCGCCGGGCAGGCGGCCGGTGGGTGGACCTCGACGACGGCCAGCGGGAGTTGTTCGGACAGCCGGCGGGCGTTCGCATGCCCGACGGGCGGGTCTGGAACCCGATCGGGAAGGCGGCGAACCGATTCGATTCGGCGTCGGAGGAGTCGCTCCAGCGCTTCTACCTGTTGCTGCACGGGCGCGCCCGCCGCCCCGTCGCCGCCCTGTGACCTGGGCGGATCCGGACTTGCGCAGCGGATTGCCCTTGCATCGCGAACCCCCTGACTGTGACATTTCTGTGTGCCGTCACGCAGAGGTAGTCGAGGGGTGTACGGGCCGAGGGACGAGGGCCCGGTGAGCCGTGTCGGGGCGGTATACGTCGGACGAAGTCGGTACGAAGAGGAAAGTGTGGCCAAAGGCGGGGAACAGCGCCGCGGGGAGATGGGCGACGCCGAGCTCGGTGTCGCGGTGGAGCGGGCTCAGCAAGGTGACGAGGAAGCCTTCGCCGTGGCGTACCGGCTCGTCCATCCCGGGCTGCTCGGCTACGTGCGGGGACTGGTCGGCGATGACGGCGAGGACGTGGCTTCCGACGCCTGGCTGGAGATATCCCGTGACCTCGGACGGTTCCGTGGGGATGGGGCGGGGTTTCGTGGCTGGACCGCGACGATCGCCCGGCACCGGGCGCTGGACCACTTGCGCAAGCAGCGACGGCGGCCGCGCACCGCGCTTCTGGAGCAGGACATCCTCGAACTGCCGGACAGCCAGGACACCGCCGGTTCCGCCCTGGAGACGCTCTCCACCCAGCAGGCGCTCGCACTCATCCGCGGGTTGCCGCGGGAGCAGGCGGAAGCCGTTCTGCTGCGTGTCGTCGTCGGCCTCGACGGTCCCGCGACGGCGCGGGTGCTCGGCAAGCGTGCGGGCGCCGTCCGCACCTCCGCCTACCGTGGACTGAAGAGACTGGCCGAGCATCTGGGCTCAGCAGGGTCGGGCAGTGTGACGTCTGCGTCACGCCGCACGCTGAGAGATGAGACATGAGAGATGAATCGCCACGGGCGACCGATGCGCCGGTATCCCCCGAAGTGGCCGCTCTGCTGGCAGCCGTGCAACGTTCCGGTGAGGCCGGCCCCGTAGCCGAGCAGCGGGCGCTCGATGCCTTCCGGGCGGCGCGCGACGAGGGGGCACTCGCACCGGTGTCGCCGCTGCGGCGTCGCAGACGCGACGACTGGCGACCGGTCGAGCGGCTGCGCTTCGTGCGCTCGGCGCGGGCGATGATCGCCGGCTTCGCGGCCGCGGCGACGCTCGGCGGGGTCGCGGTGGCCGCGGGTTCGGGTGCGATGCCGACGCCGTTCGATGACGATGGGCGCGACCGGACGCGTCCCGCACACCCCGCGAGGAGTGCCTCCACCGCACCCGATGCGCCCGGCAGCCCCCAGTCAGGTGCGCCGACTCCCGCCGCAGGCCGTACACAACAGGGGCCGACGGATCCGCCGGGTGCCGGTCGCTCCGCCGGCCACCCGGACCAGGCGCAGGAGGACGAGGCGCACTGCCGTTCGTACCGCCTGGTTCAGGGCAAGGGAAAGGCCGCGGACGCTACGGCCTTCGACCGCCTGGAGGCTGCGGCCGGTGGTGCATCGGCGGTGCCGGGCTACTGCGACGGGCTTCTCGGTCCCCAGACATCGGAGGAGAAGGACCGGACCGACAAGGGGAAGTCGGAGGTACCGGACCCTGGGCAGACCTCGGAATCGGTGAAGGGCGCCCGGAACGGCGCCCAGAGCGACTCCACCGCACGCTGAAACAGGCCCTGGACGGGGAGTTCACCCCCGGTGGGGCACAACCACGCTGTCATGGCTGGGCTTCGGTCAGGACCGCTTCGAACCGGACGGCACTGAGTGACCTGAGTCGGAGATTCGCCGCCTACTGCCGACGAATATCCGACGTGGGACGCAGCGGACCCGGATCTTCCCCCAGGACCTCACGGCGTGGGAGGCGGTCCTGGACTCGCTCACCCGAGGCGAGTACGCCTCCAACCGGGAGTCCGCGGAGCAGCGGCAGGCCGCGCGGACCGCCTCGTGGGCGTCGCCCCCGGACTGGCGAAGGAGCCCGCACCTCTCGGCCGACAGCTGCAGCAGCTGCCACGCCTGACGCATCGCCCATTTGAGCACGCGGCAGCCCTCGACGCCCGGTTGTCAGTGCCGGACGGTTGACCGTACGGCCGCCGTGACGGGTAGCCGCCCCGATCCGAACTAGCGGGCGCCGTCCACACGGCGCCACGTCGCGACCGGGCCCGGGGCGAGGGCGTCCTCAGGGGTGACCCAGAATGCCTTCCCCAGCTCGGCGCTGAACTGGGCGCCGGTCCGTCCGTCCCCGGACGACCGGCCGGTCAGACGCCGCCCTATCCACGGCGCCAGATGCTGCCGCGCGAAGCGGAGGTCGTCGACGCGCCGTATCGCCCACCGCGGGGGCGCCGCGGTGGGGAGCGGCGTCTGCCAGTCGTGCTCCCGAGGCAGTCCGAGCGTCTGCCAGACTGCCTCGGCGACCCTGCGGTGTCCCTCGGCCGTCAGATGCAGCCGGTCGACGTCCCACAGCCGGGGATCGCCGAGTGCCGGTGCCCCGTACAGATCGACGACCAGCGCACCGTGGCGGTCCGCCAACTCGTCGACCAGGGAGAACAGCTCCTCCATGCGGGGGCGGAAGCGCTCCATGACCGGTCCGTTGCGGCCGGGGCTGCGCATCAGCACGAGCTTCTTGCACGACGGCGCGAGGCGTTCCACGGCTTCTTCCAGCTGACCGCGCACCATGCCCATGTCGCACTTGGGCCGCAGGGTGTCGTTGAGACCGCCGACCAGCGTGACGACGTCCGCCTGCATGGCGGCGGCCGCGTCGACCTGCTCGGCCACGATCTGGCGGATCAGCTTCCCGCGTACGGCGAGATTCGCGTACCGGAACCCGGGGGTGCGGGCGGCAAGCCGGCCCGCGAGGACATCGGCCCAGCCGCGGTACGAGCCGTCGGGCAGCAGGTCCGACATGCCCTCGGTGAATGAGTCGCCGACCGCGACAAGACTGGTGTAGGAGGCATTCATTTCCATGGCCATGCGATCGTATAGCGGTGGGGTCCGGCCCCTTCCGGGCGCCGCCCCCCGCGTCCGGTGGCGGGGGCAGTCGCTGAGGGCCGGCCGCACAGGACCTGCGCGAAGGCGATCAGCAGGGCCGACCGGACGAGGCCGAGCGCGGTGTGCAGCCCGGTCGGCAACAGGCCGGGAGCGAGCGTGAGGAGCCCTACGGCCAGGGCGAATGATCAGAGTGCGGTGGAGACTGCCGGGGTCCGTCAGCCTGTCCCGGCCCCCCGGCCGGCCACGTGGCGCGGCCCCCGCCACGTGGCCCCGCCGCTCGCGCCCTCGTCGCGGGGCCACGCCCGTGAGCGCTGTCGCGAACCCCGGCCGCGTACCCCCGGTCCGTCCGTCAGCGTGCCTGCGGCCGTCCGACCAGCTCGCGCAGCACATCCTCCATCGTGACCATGCCGGCGAGCCTGTCGTCCTCGTCGAGCACGGCCGCCAGATGCGTACGACTGCGGCGCATCGCGGTCAGTACGTCGTCGAGGGGCGTCGCCGCCCGCACCCGGGCGATCGGCCGCATCGCCGTGACTGGGAACGGCACATCACGCGGCGCGGCGTCGAGGGCGTCCTTCACATGGAGGTACCCCAGGATCCGCTGCTCGCTGTCCATCACCGGGAAGCGTGAGAATCCGGTCTCGGCCGAGAGCCGTTCCAGCTCCTCGGGCGTCGTCCCGACCCTGGCGTGGACCACCTGCTCGACCGGCAGCACGACATCCCGTACCGGGCGACGGCCCAGCTCCAGTGCGTGGTGCAGCCGCTCGGCGGCGCGGTCGTCGACCAGGCCGGCGGCGCCGGCGTCCTGCACCAGCCGGGCCAGCTCGTCGTCGGAGAACGTCGAGGACACCTCGTCCTTCGTCTCCACCCGCAGCAGCTTCAGCAGGGTGTTGGCGAAGGTGTTGACCGTGAAGATCACCGGGCGCAGCGCCCTGGCGAGGGTGACCAGCGGCGGACCGAGCAACAGCACGGTCCGTACCGGCTCGGCCAGGGCGACGTTCTTCGGGACCATCTCGCCGAGCAGCATGTGCAGATACGTTGCCAAGGACAGTGCGATCACGAACGAGATCGGATGGACCAGTCCGTGCGGCACACCCACGACGTCGAAGACCGGCTCCAGCAGATGCGCGATGGCCGGTTCGGCGACGATACCGAGGACCAGCGTGCAGAGCGTGATGCCGAGCTGCGCCGCCGCGAGGAGCGCCGACACATGTTCCAGGCCCCAGATGACGCTTCGCGCACGCCGGTTCCCGGCCTCCGCCTGGGGCTCGATCTGGCTGCGGCGCACGGAGATCAGCGCGAACTCCGCGCCGACGAAGAATGCGTTGACGACCAGGGTCAACAGACCGATGAAGAGCTGGACGGCAGTCATCGTCCGTCCTCCGTCTCGTCGTCGGAGCCGGGCAGCGGTGCGTGCAGCAGCGCCCGTGCGGCGCGGCGCCCGGAGGCGTCCACGACGTCGAGCCGCCAGCCGGCCAGCTCGATGGAGTCACCGACGACAGGGATCCGGCCGACTTCCGTGGCGATCAGTCCGGCGAGCGTCTCGTACGGTCCGTCCGGCACCCGCAGTCCGATCGTCCGCAACTGGTCCATGCGGGCGGCGCCGTCGGCCGACCACAGGGTGCGCCCGTCGGCGTCCTCACCGGCCGGTGCGAGGTCCGGCGTCTCGTGCGGGTCGTGTTCGTCGCGCACCTCGCCGACGACCTCCTCGACGATGTCCTCCAGCGTCACGACACCGGCCGTGCCGCCGTACTCGTCGATGACGACGGCCATCGGGAACTTGCTGGACAACCTGTCGAGCAGCCGGTCCACCGTGAGGCTCTCCGGTACGAGCAGGGGCTCGCGCAAAATCTCCGACACGCGCTTGCGGTGCCTCTCCTCGGCCGGGATCGCCAGGACGTCCTTGATGTGCGCGACACCGACGACGGTGTCGAGGCTGCCCCGGTAGACGGGGAAGCGGGACAGTCCGGTCGCCCGGGTGGCATTGGCGACGTCCTCCGCGGTCGCCTGCACCTCCAGCGCGGTGACCTGCACCCGCGGGGTCATCACGTTCTCCGCGGTCAGTTCGGCCAGATTGAGGGTGCGCACGAACAGCTCCGCGGTGTCCGCCTCCAGCGCGCCCGCCTTGGCCGAGTGGCGGGCGAGCGCCACCAGCTCCTGCGGGCTGCGGGCGGAGGCCAGCTCCTCGGCCGGTTCGAGACCGAAGCGGCGCACGATCCGGTTGGCCGTGTTGTTGAGGTGGCTGATGAAGGGCCGGAAGATCGCGGTGAAGGCACGCTGGGGGGTGGCCACGGCCTTCGCCATGGCGAGCGGCGAGGAGATCGCCCAGTTCTTCGGGACGAGTTCGCCGACGACCATCAGGAAGACCGTGGACAGTGCCGTTCCGAGTACCAGCGCCAGCGAGGACGAGACGCTCGGGGAGAGGCCGATGGCCTCCATCGGACCGCGGATCAGCTTCGCGATCGACGGTTCGGAGAGCATGCCGACGACCAGATTGGTGACGGTGATGCCGAGCTGTGCGCCGGAGAGCTGGAAGGTGAGACTGCGCACCGCCTTCATGGCGCTCGCCGCGCCCCGTTCACCCCGCTCCACGGCCCGTTCGAGCTGACCGCGCTCGACCGTGGTCAGAGAGAACTCGGCGGCGACGAAGGCACCGCAGGCGAGCGAGAGCAGGATCGCCACGAGCAGCAGAAGCACTTCGGTCATGGGTTCACCTCCGTCCCATGATCGGGCAGGGGCAGGAGGCTCGCCTGGCGTCGGCGATGTCGGCTACTGGGAGGCTCGCCCATGGGCGGACGCTCACACCTTTCGGAAGGGGGCGGTGCTTATGAACATCCATGGTAAAGGACGGGCAAAATTGCGCCGCGTGCGGGTGATCTCCGTGAGTGTCCCAGCCCCCGGTCTCAGTCCTTGAGGTGCTTCACCCAACGGCTCCACTGCGGCTCGGGCGCATATCCCGCCGCGTGCCAGGCGTGGTGCGCGAGCTCGTTGCGGTTCAGCACCATTGCATCGCCACGCCGTCCGCCCAGCTGTACGAATCGTTCCTCCGCCGCCGTCAGCAGCGCCCGGCCGACGCCCTGCCGCCGCTGGTCCGGATGGACCGCGAGCCGATAGAGGTGGCACCGCCAGCCGTCGAAGCCTGCGATCACGGTTCCGGCGAGCTCGCCGGAACGTTCCGCGAGGATGAGGGCTCCGGGGTCGCGGGCGACCAGCCGTTCGATGCCGTCCCGGTCGTCGCTGATGCTGGTGCCTTCCGCCTCCACTTTCCAGAAGGCGAGGACGGCGTCGAGGTCGGCCGGTGCTGCTGCGCGGATTGCGAGATCATTCATGCCCGTACCCCATCACCGGGTCCGCCGCACCGTCGAACGAATTCCGCCATGCGGTCAGCTCCCCGCGAGTTCCTGGAGGACCGGGGCGAACGCCTCCATGTTCGGCTCCAGCACCGTCAGGTAGGGGAAGCCGTAGCGCTCCCGCTCTTCTCTGAGCTGTTCGGCCATCTGCCGGACCGTGCCCATCGTGAACAGCGGCAGGGCCAGCGCCTGGTCGTCGTCGAGGTGAGGTGTCTTCGGCAGCACTTCGCGCACGGCCGCACGACGGTCGTGGGTGGCCCGGACGTGCTGGATCAGCAGATTCAGTTCGGCTGGGCTCTCCCGTCCTGCGGCGAATCGCCGGTGGGCGGCGACGCGCCCGTCGAGCTGCTCGGCGGTGAGGGGCGTGAGCGTGCCGTTCCGGTCGCCGACGGCCCCGGTGAACGCGACGATCTCAGCAAACCGTGCCGCCAGCCGCAGGACCCGGGCCCCGGTCCCGCCGATCAGCAACGGCGGCCGGGGCTTCTGCGCGGACCTCGGCAGCCGGGTGTCGTCGCGCCGAGTTCCTCCGCGCGGCGGCATCGGGCGCGCCACTCGTGCCCACCGGTCGGCGTCAGCATGGTTACTCCGAATCGAAACAGCCTCGCCATGAACTCTCCTTGCCTCGGGGCATTCGATGGACGGTCCACCTACTCTGCCAAGGGAGAGCCGAATCCGTACGCCGAATCGCTCCCCTTGCCGGTGCTAGCAATCCCGCGCTAGCTTGGTGGTGTGCCCAAGACTCAGCTGAACGTACGAGTGGACGAGGCCACCGCCGAGGCCGCGCGGCAGCGCGCGCTGCAGAGGGGGATGAGCGTGAACCGCTACATAGAGGAGCTCGTCAAACAGGATGCGGGCGAAGTCGGACACACCTTTGTCGAAGCCGCTGCCGACTTCATGAAGCAGTACGAGTCGGTGTTCGCCGAGGAGTTCGGCCCGGAGCGCAAAGGTAACCGTTGAACCTCAGGATCGACCTTTCCTGGCTGCTCATGGTCGCCGAGCACAAGACGCCCGGTGACCCGCAGGTCGTCGACTGGGGTGCGCTCGTCGCCGCGGTCGCGCGTCATGAGGCGGAGATCTTCGGCAGCCCCGTCTACAGCGATCCGCACTCCAGGGCTGCCGCGCTCCTGCAGTTGCTCCTCCACGTCCCCGCGCTCGAACACTCCAACGCGATGTTTGGGTCGGCCGTCGCGTACGGCTACCTCGTCGCCTCCGGGCTGAAGGTCATCACGTCGCCCGAGCAGGTGCGCGACCTGGCCCGGCTGGTCAAGGAGGGCAAGGCCGACGTCCGGGCCATCGCCGACGAACTGCGTCAGTGGAGTCTGTGAATCCTTTTGTATAAGATTCCTGGAATACCACCTTCCGTCGTGAATCATCGTTAACGTCCGGCGCATGACGCACATACGGAACATGCGAGCGAGACGGATGACGGTCGCGGTCATGGGCGCGGCGGCGGCCCTGGCGCTCGGAGTCGGCGGAGCGATCGCCGTCGGCGCGCCGGGCGACGGCTCGGCCGATCCGACCCCTGTCCCCACCGCGACGTCCGAGCCCGACCCCGGCACGGGCGAGGTCGGCGGCGGCACCGTTGGCGGCGGCACGGACGGCGGCGGCTCCGATGGCGGCAGCGTGAGCGGTTCGGGCGGTGTCGACCCCAGCCCGAGCGATGCGCCGAGCCCGACCGGAGCCCCGGACCCCACTGTCGGCCCGGATCCCACCGACAGCCCCGTACCCAGCGAACCGGCGAGCCTCGACGACCTGGAGAAGCGGATCGACGAGCTCGACAAGAAGATCGACGAGCTGCCCACGAAGAAGGACCTCGCCGACGCGCTGCGGGCGTTCGCGGACCGGCTGGAGCAGGACGACTAGGACCTCATCCGAAAGACAGGCCCGCACGCCTCAGGAGGCGTCCACCACGGTCGTCCGGCGGGCCACGCCCAGCACGCACGCTGAAGTGGGGAGCCGGATCCCCCGGTCTGGCATCTTCACCTTGCGGTACGTCTCCACCACGAACCCGGCCTCCTCGATCGCGGTGAGCGTGTCCCGCGCCGTATGACACCCGCCGCCCAGCAGCGGCCACACCGTGCGGTCCAGTGCCCGCTGCACCGTCGCCATGGCGCTGTCATCGGCCCGCACATGCTCGAAGAAGCGCAGCTCCCCGCCGGGACGCAGCACCCGCTCGATCTCCGCGAGCGACCGCTCGACATTCCGTACGGTGCACAGCACCAGTGACGCGACGGCCCCGTCGAAGGCCTCGCTCTTCACCGGCAGTGCCTCCGCGGCACCCGGCACGACATCCACCGGAATACCGGCACGCAGCGCGGACCGTACCGCCAACTGCCGCAGGCTGCGCTCGGGTTCGATCCCCACCACTTCGGAGACGGCGGGCGGATAGTGGGCGAAGTTCAGACCGTTGCCCACACCGATCTCGATGATGCGTCCGGACAGGCCGGCGAGCAGTTCCGAGCGAATGGCTGCCATCCCGGCCCTGGTCTCCGCCGCCACACTCATGCGGGCGTAGAACCGGGCGAAGACCGGGTGGTGCACCGCGTCCTTCGGGATCTTCGTGCTCCGCAGATGCATGGCGGACCTCCTCGACAGGACCGGCTGCACCGGACGGCTCGGTCGGGCGGGGCCGCCCGACCGGAGCTGCCCGACGTGAGAAACCCGGCCGGCAAAGTACGGCTACTTTGATTCTGCCCCGTCTTGGGCCACTCAGAGCCTGTCGGGTGGCCTCTGATCGGGCGGCCACGCCCTGGCACGCACGCTTCCCGCGTTGCCGAAACGCCCTAGTAGCTCCTTCCCCAAGCTCTCAGCTTCGTTCGAGCAGGGGAGACCCCATCCGAGGGCCTTCCAGCGCCTTGGAATCGCACGCACCAGACCGCGTCCGCTTTCCGATCGAAGGTCGCCCGACAGGCTCTCAGCCGCTCAGTCGGCGGTCCGGTTTCCGCCCAACTCCGCGGTCAGCCAACTCGCCGCCCGGGCACGGAATTCGGCGGGTGCGAGGGCGCCTGCGCCCGCCGGTACGCTGCCCAGCAGCGGCGCGCCCGCCGCCACCGGCAGATCGTCGAGATTGCAGCGCGCGGCCAGATCCGGTTCGGCGGGCATGCTGCCCACGACCACGCCCAGGCACTCCAGCCCGCGCGCCCGCAGCACCTCCGAGGTCAGCGCGGTGGAATTGAGCGTGCCGAGCCCGGCGGGTGCCACGACCAGGACCGGAGCGCCGAGCAGCCGCGCCGCGTCCGCGAGCGTGGCGCCTTCGTCGTCGAACCGTACGAGCAGCCCTCCCGCGCCCTCGACCAGCACCAGATCGTGGTCGGTGGCGAGCTTCTCGGCCGCCTCCGCGATCTGTTCCGGGCGCACGGGCGCCAGGCCCGCCCGTCGCGCGGCGGTGTCCGGCGCCAACGGCTCGGGGAACCGGGCCAGTTCGAGGCCGGTCACCGCCTCGCCGGCAAGCCTGCGCACCTCGAAGACATCGCCCGGCTCGCCCGGCGCAACCCCCGTCTGGGCAGGCTTGAGCACGGCCACCGAACGCCCGGCGGCGACCGCCACCGCGGCCACGGCCGCCGTGACGACCGTCTTGCCGATCTCCGTACCCGTACCGCTCACCATCAGTACCGACATCTCAGCCCTCCCGCGCCGCCGCGCACACCGCACGGCAGATTCGCGCCAGATCGTCGCCGCCCGTCACATACGGCGGCATCGTGTAGATCAGGTCCCGGAACGGGCGCAGCCACACGCCCTCACGGACCGCTGCCTCGGTGGCGGCCGCCATGTCAACGTCGTGATCGAGCTGTACGACGCCGATGGCGCCCAGAACGCGTACATCCCGTACACCTGCGATCGCACGGGCCCCGGCCAGGCCCCCCAGCAACCCCGCTTCCAGGCGCTTGACCTCCTGCTCCCAGTCCTGGCCGAGCAGCAGATCGATTGAGGCGAGGGCCACCGATGCGGCCAGCGGATTGCCCATGAAGGTCGGCCCGTGCGCAAGCACCGGGACCTTGCCGCGCGAGATACCGTCCGCCACCCGTGAGGTGCAGAGGGTTGCCGCCATCGTCAGATAGCCGCCGGTCAGCGCCTTGCCGACGCACATCACGTCGGGGGAGACCCCGGCATGCCCGGCGGCGAACAGTTTCCCCGTACGCCCGAAACCGGTCGCGATCTCGTCGAACACCAACAGCACGTCATGGGAGTCGCACGCCTCGCGCAGCACCCGCAGATAGCCGGGGGAGTGGAACCGCATCCCGCCCGCACCCTGCACCACCGGCTCCACGATCACCGCGGCCAGCTCATCGGCATGCTGCGCGATCAGCTCCCGAAGATGCTGTACGTACGTCTCATCCGGTTCCTCGTCGAAACCGCCCGGCGGCTCGTCGGCGAAGACCTGCCGGGGCAGCACCCCCGACCACAGCTCATGCATGCCGCCCTCGGGGTCGCAGACCGACATCGGCTGCCAGGTGTCCCCGTGGTAGCCGCCGCGCCAGGTCAGCAGCCGCTGTTTGGCGGGCTTTCCGGTCGAGTTCCAGTACTGCAGACACATCTTCACCGCGACCTCGACCGACACCGAACCCGAGTCGGCGAGGAAGACATGGCGCAGCGGCTCCGGTGTGATCTCGACCAGCCTGGCGGCCAGCCGCACGGCGGGCTCATGGGTGAGCCCGCCGAACATCACATGGCTCATCCGGTCCAGCTGGCCACGCGCCGCCTCGTTGAGCACCGGGTGGTTGTAGCCGTGCACCGCCGACCACCAGGACGACATACCGTCGACCAACTCGCTCTGCCCGTAGGCCGGTTCGGCGAGCCGGAGACGTACTCCGGACGCGGACTCCACCACCAGCGGCTCCTGCCGGCCCGGCATCGGGCCGTACGGATGCCAGACGTGGTCCCGGTCCAGGGTCCGCAGTTCGGCCGGGGAGAGGGGCTCAGGCATTGGGTGCGAGATCCGTTCCCGCGCCACGACGGCGGACCGCCACCAGATCCGTTCGCGCGCCCGGCACCCCGGCCTCGGCGTCCCCCGGTTCGTCGGCCACGTCACCGCAGGGCGCACAGCCCCCCGCGTGCGAGCCGCAGCCGCCACCGGTCTCCGCCTCGGCCGCCGCGTCCGTACGGTGCCGGGGCAGCGTCGTCGTACCCGCGCCCTCCACCTCGAAACCGGCGTCCGCGATCATGTCCAGATCCGCCTGTCCCGCCTGGCCCTCACTGGTCAGGTAGTCGCCGAGGAAGATCGAGTTGACCAGGTGCAGGGCGAGCGGCTGCATCGAGCGCAGATGTACTTCGCGGCCGCCCGCGAGCCGGACCTCGACATCTGGGCAGACGAACCGGACCATCGCCAGAATGCGCAGACAGCGCTGCGGGGTGAGGTTCCACTCCTTGGCGAGCGGCGTCCCCTCGAACGGGATCAGGAAGTTCACCGGAACCGAGTCCGGGTCCAGCTCGCGCAGCGAGAAGACGACGTCGACCAGATCCGCGTCGCTCTCACCCATCCCGGCGATCAGCCCGGAGCACGCCGAGAGTCCCGCGGCCTGCGCCTGCTGGACGGTCTCCACCCGGTCCGCATAGGTGTGGGTGGTGGTGATGTCCCCGTACGTCCCCTCGGACGTATTGAGGTTGTGGTTGTACGCGTCGGCGCCCGCAGAACGCAGCCGGTCGGCCTGCCCGGCGGAGAGCAGACCGAGGCAGGCGCACACCTCGACGCCCTCGTTCTGCTCCTTGATGGTCTCGATCGTCTGCGACACCCGGTCGACGTCACGGTCCGTCGGACCGCGGCCGCTCGCCACCAGACAGACACGCTTCGCGCCGCCCGCCACCCCGGCAGCGGCGGCCTTCGACGCCTCGTCCGGTTTCAGCCAGGTGTACTTGAGGATCTCGGCCTTCGAGCCGAGCCGCTGCGAGCAGTACGAGCAGTCCTCGGGGCAGAGCCCGGACTTGAGATTGACCAGATAGTTCAGTTTCACCCGCCGGCCGAACCACTGGCGGCGCACCTTCCCGGCCGCGGCCACCACTTCGAGCAGGTCGTCGTCCGAGGTCGCCAGCACGGCGAGCGCTTCTTCGCGGGTCGGCAGCTCGCGCCGCAGCCCCTTGTCCACCAACGTGTTCAGGAGGTCCATGGTCATGATCCTGGCTTACGGCATCGCCCGCAGCCAAGGAGGAACCGGACAATAGAGCCCACAGAGCGTGTGTGTATTGCCACAGCATGGCGGGCCACGCCCGCGGCTAGGGTCTGTGAGCTGCCTACAAAAGGGACCGCCGACATGTCCTTCGCCCCGTTCGACTGGATCGATGACGAGGCGCGCCGCCGTGCGGACGCCGGGCTCGTCCGTACCCTGCGCCCCCGGCCAGCCGAGCCGGAACTGCTGGACCTCGCGAGCAACGACTACCTGGGCCTCACCCGGCACCCCGAGGTGACCGCGGCCGCCGCCGAGGCCGCGCACCGGTGGGGTGCGGGCGCCACCGGCTCCCGGCTGGTCACCGGTTCCACCGCGCTGCACGCCGACCTCGAACGCGAACTCGCCGAATTCTGCGGTTTCGAAGCGGCCCTCGTCCTCTCCTCCGGCTACGCGGCCAATCTTGCCGCGCTCACCGCCCTCACCGGCCGTGGCTCCCTGATCGTCTCCGACGCGGGCAATCACGCCTCCATCGTGGACGGTTGCCGCCTCTCCCGGGCGGACACCGCCGTCGTACCCCACGCCGATCCCGAAGCCGTCGCCAAGGAACTGCGCGCGCACGGCGGCCGCGCCCTGGCCGTCACCGACTCGGTCTTCTCCGTCGACGGAGACGCCGCGCCGCTGCCGGAACTGGCCGGCGTCTGCCGTACGGAGGGCGCCGCGCTGCTCGTCGACGACGCGCATGGTCTGGGCGTGCTCGGGGAGGGCGGGCGCGGCGCCCTCGCCGCCGCCGGTCTCGCGGGTGGTGACGGGATCGTCACCACCCTGACTCTCTCCAAGTCCCTGGGCAGTCAGGGCGGAGCGGTCCTCGGGCCGGCCCGGGTGATCGACCATCTGGTCAACGCGGCCCGCACTTTCATCTTCGATACCGGGCTCGCACCGGCCGCGACCGGCGCGGCTCTCGCGAGCCTGCGCCTCCTGCGCCGCGAGCCGGCACGCGCGGGCATGGCCCGTACGGTCGCCACTGCACTGTACGAACGGCTGACCGCGGAGGGGCTGACCGCCGTACGCCCCGACGCCGCAGTCGTCTCGGTCCGGGCACCTTCGCCGGACGCGGCGGTGCGCTGGGCGGCCGACTGCCGCGCGGCCGGGATCGCGGTGGGCTGCTTCCGCCCGCCGTCGGTCCCGGACGGCATCTCGCGGCTGCGGCTCACCGCACGGGCCGACCTGACGGAGGCGCAGATCGCGACCGCGGTGGCGACCGTCCTGCGGACCGCGCCACTGACCTGACCTGACCGGTCAGCCGACCGGACCGTCGTTCAGACCGGAAGCGAACGGTCCGGTGATGCCGATGTACCCGCCGACCGGGAACGGCAGCAACTTCACCTGTACATGGGGCGGTTGGGACAGCCATGCAAATGACGCAGCTGGTCTCGCATCACCCGGCGTCCGCCGACCTCGCGCCGCATCACTCGTCGAGCACCGCGGTCAGCCGCAACGGCGGATCCGTCCGCAGCACCCCCTGCCGCACGAGCCGCACCTCCACCAATGAGTCCAGCTGACCGGCGGGCAGCCCGTCACAGGTCGTTGAACTGACCGGCCTGGTCGATCTCGCCGGCTACCCGGATGGCACCCGCATGATTCCGCGTCGTGAACGCCCTCATCCCGGCGCCCAGCTTTCCCTCTTCGACCAGGACGAAGGCATGCGCCACCAGGTGTTCCTCACCGACACCGGCTACGACGGCGGTGGATCCATCCAGTATCTGGAGGTCCGCCACCGCGGACACGCCACCGTCGAGGACCACATCCGCTGCGGCAAGGACACCGGCCTCGGCCGCTTCCCCTCCCGCCACTTCCCGGTGAACGCGGCCTGGCTGGAGCTGTCCCTGGCCGCGATCGACCTGCTCGCCCGGACCCGCACCGGCGGAGGAGGCGGGCAAGCCGCTTCCGGAACCGAAGTGGCCGGCTGCAGCTCAGGCGCGCATCGACCTGTCGACGGCAGCGCCGGGCGATCCCGGAACCGTCATACCGACTCCGTCCGATACAGCGTCGTCTTCGGCAACGCCGTCGCCGTCGGCATCCCCGGGCCAGGTCCAGCTCGGGATCGACTACTCAGGCTTCCAGTACGCCTACGGCGGTGATTTCGCGCAGCGTCTGATGCTGGTGAAGCTCCCCGCCTGTGCGCTGACCACGCCAGAGGCGGAGGGCTGCTCGGCGCGTGAGGTTGTTCCGAGCGACAACGACGTCAAGACGGGCACGCTGACGGCGAACGTCACCGCCGTCGCCGACACATCCGCGGCAGACCCCGGCGCCGGCAGTACGGACTCCGGTCTGTCCACTCAGCTGGGCACGACCAGCGGAGCCAGCGTCTACGCGCTTGCCACCGGTTCCTCCTCCGACCAGGGCGACTACCGGGCCTCCTCACTCGCTGCCTCCGGTTCCTGGTCGGTTTCCACCGGCTCGGGAGCCTTCACGTACAACCTGCCGATCCAGCTGCCTGCTCCCGCCATGGGCTCGGCACCCTCCCGCAGCGGACCACGCCGACGCCGCCCCGCCAAGCTGCACGCAGACAAGGGCTACGACTACGACCACCTGCGACGTTGGCTCCGCTCACGCGGGATCACCCACCGCATCGCCCGGAGGGGCATCGAGTCGTCCAAGCGTTTGGGCCGACACCGCTGGACCATCGAACGCACCATGGCCTGGCTCGCCGGCTGCTGCCGCCGCCGCCGCCACCGCCGCTACGAACGCAAAGCCGAGCACTTCCTGGTCTTCACCAGCATCGCTTGCGCCCTCATCTGCTACCGCAGGCTCACCATATGAGACGAGTTCTTATGCTGCTTCGTACAGATGAGCGGGGCCGCCGCGCCATTCGACCCATTGCGGGTCGTCGAGGCAATGCTCGGCGTCATAGATCCCAGCTCGCCGGAGGAATTCGACGAGGTCGCGGTCATCGTGGGCGTGGCCGACCATCTCTCCGTTGATGGTGACCGCCCGGCCACCGGACGGTGCAGAGCGATGCACGACTATCGGGGCGCTCATCATGCATTCAGGGTGCGCCCGCTCGGCTGCTCGTGCGCGCCGCGCATTACGCAGTTTCGTATCTGTGCGCTGCGGCTCCCTGCCACTGGACCACGGCCGGGTTGTCGAGGATCCGTTTCGGGTCTTTCAGTCCGGCGTCGGCGAGGAACACGATGAGGTCGTGATCGCTGTGAGCGAGTCCGAGCCGTTCGTCACGATTGTTGATGTGCACGATGACGGGGCGGGCGCCGGACGGGGTGGGTGCGTGGATGGTGATCGGTGGCGTTGCCATAACTCCAAGGGTGGCCCGGGGTGCCGGTGAGCGCATCCGGCTGGCCCAGGTGCGAAGGGCTTGGTCCGGCGTGAGGATCGGGGTACGGGCGGTGGCCCGGCTGCCCCGGCCCTGCCGGTAGGGATGCGGCCGAGAGAAGGTGGAGGCATGGCTATATCACTGAATCCCCCAGGGGAGACACCACCTGCCGAGGGCTCCATCAGTGAAGCCCACCAGGAACGCCCGGACGGAGGCATCTGGGAACACCCCGCCCTATGGGCAGGACTCATTCTGCTGGGATCGGTCATCTTTGCCGCGTTCTTCATCGCGCGGATTTTCGGATACGGATGACCAACCGCACCCGGCGATGACCGGTGACCAGTCCTCGGCCGGAGCCGACGGCGATGAGCAATCGGACGAGAGGGACCGGTGGTCCCCGTGGGCGAGCCGGTCTCGGTCCCCGCAGCCCGGAGATTCGTGGCGCGGGTGCTCGCCGACTGGGGACTGCCCGACGACACCGAGACCGCCGACACCATCCGGCTCATCGTCTCGGAACTCGTGACCAACGCCGTCCAGCACACCTTCGGCCAGTCGCCCACCTTCACCGTGGACCTCCGGCTGGGGCGGGAGGAACGGCTGCACCTCGGAGTGACGGACAGCCACCCCCCGCGGGCCCCGGCGCCTGCCCGCCGCCGTGCAGCAGGACTACGGACGCGGCATGGTGATCATCCGCTGTCTGGCCAAGGAGTGCGGCGGACGGTTCACGGTCACGCCCACCACCGAGGGCGGCAAGACTGTCTGGATCGCGCTCCCGTGGACCGTACCCGCCCAGACCTGACTGCCCGAGCGGGCGCCGCACGTCACTGCGCCGACGTCGCCCGCCCGAAGCCGCCGCGCAGCAGTGCGCACAGCGTCGCCGCCGCTCCGCTCGCGCGCTCGCCGTGGTGCACCACCGAGATCGTCCGCCGGAACGCCGCGGGTTCCAGTCGGCGCACGGACAGCGGAGTCGGCGACATCGCTGCGACCATCTCCGGCACCACTGCCATCCCGATTCCCGCGCTGACCAGGGCGCACACCAGGGCATAGCCGGGCGACTCGCAGACCACCGCGGGCGTCGCCCCCGCCTCGGCCAGGGCGTTCTCCACCCCGCGGCGGGGCGGATGGGCCGGTGCGCTGCTGATCAGCGGCCGGCCGGCCAGCTCCGTCACCGGCAGCCGTCCCGTGCCCTCGGACAGCACCTGGCCGACCGCAGTGATCAGCACCAGCTCCTCGACCAGCAGCGGCTCCACGCACACCCCGGACGGCAACGGCGCCGCGGGCCCCGGCTCGTACGCATGGGTCAGCGCCAGATCGACCTCACCCGACCCCCAGGACCCTGCTGCCGGCCACCGTCGTCGTGCTGCTCGCGCTGATCTGGTTTCCGTCCGTGGCACTCCTGGTGGACCGCCTGGGACGGTGGCTGCGCCTTGCCGCGTGCCGCCCGCGCCATCGAGGGTGGCAGCGGCGCGGCGCTCACCGCGCCGGGGCTGGTTCTGGTGACTGGACCCCTGGTGCACTGAAGCGCGTGGTGAATGGGGGGCCGGAGGAGAATCGGAGGGATCAGCGAACTCGTCCGTACCAGACGCTCCTCGTCCAGATCTTCTCCAGCCGCACGACGGAACCGGTCTTCGGGGAGTGCCAGATCTTCCCCCTGCCGGCGTAGATGCCCACGTGGTAGACGCTGCGCCCCGAGTGGAAGAAGACCAGATCGCCGCGTTTGCGTTTCGACGCCGAGACGTGACGGGTCTTGTTGTACTGCTGCTGGGCCGTGCGTGGGAGCTTCTTGCCCACCTTCTTGAACGCGTACAGCGTCAGCCCGGAACAGTCGAAACGGTGGGGGCCGGTGGCCCCGTACCGGTACGGCGATCCCTTCTTCGACGCGGCGATCCTGAGCGCCTTCGTTGACTGCGTCGCGGCCTGGGCGTCGGTCACGGCGCCGGGGACGATCATGGAGCCGCCGACGGCGGCGAGCGTCAGAACCGTGGCCGTACCGGCCCGGGTGATCAGAAACGGGACATGAACCTGCGCAGTCATGCGCAACCCTTCGTCAGCCGCCTGTGAAGGATGACCTGTCGGGTTCGGGCTGGCGAAGTTGCCCGGCCGCAAGATGCGGCTTCACCCCGAGGGTCGATCCGGATGCCCGGTCGACCCGTTGCGCTCGGGTCCTCCACTCCTGCCGATCCACTTCTGTCGACCAGTCATCCGGGCGGCGGCAGGACTCGGCGTCCGCCCGGACCGCCTCGCCGTGGTGGCGGGGGCTTGTCGTCCCACGGATCTTGACTCACCGGCTGCCGGATTTCCGGAGAAAAACAGCGATATACGAGATTCGCCATCAATGGTCTATTTGGGTGGGCAAGGGAGGATTTGGGTACTCGTTGGGCTGCCTCGACCAGTCCCGTACCAGCGGTGGAACGGCATATTTCGCTCACCGTCCACGCCTGCGGCGCAAGTCGAGACTTCCCTCTCGCGGGGGATTCCTTGCGCCGGACGAGCGAGAAAACTCGATCAGCATGCCGGGCGTGTCGCCGACGGAGAGATGATCAACTCATCGGGGCAGGGGGCACGGTGACCCGTCCGGCCCGCCGTTCCCCGTCCAACACGCGCAATGCCCGCGCCAACGTGGCGGCGTGGATCTGTGCTTCCCCCCGCTCGTGCATCAATGTGAGCGCGTCCCGCAGGGCGCCCGCCCGCGAGGCGAGTGCCTGGGCCGCGCGCAGCGCACCGTAGGTGTCGCTGCCGCGGGCGGGGTTGATCCGGCCCAGCTGGTCGAGCGCTTCCAGGTAGCAGTCGATGAACTCGGCCTCGGCGCACGTCAGTGCGGGCAGTGGTGGGAGGTGGGGTGGCTGCATCGGTGGTTCACCTCGCGCTGTTCGGCGGGAGCGACGTCCTGCGGTTCTCCAGGACGTGGTCCACCAGCCCGTACGCCTTGGCTCCGGCGGCGTCGAGGATGAGGTCGCGCTCGAAGTCGGCGGCGATCCGCTCGGCGCTGCGGCCGGTGTGACGGGCCAACATGCGGGTGAGCAGCTCGCGGACGCGGACCAGTTCCCGCGCCTCGATCTCCAGATCGGACGGCTGGCCCTGCACCGGCTCCGGGAGCTCGGGCTGCTGGACGACGACCCTGGCCCCGGGCAGGGCGTGCCGCCGGCCGGGAGCGCCCGCGGCGAGCAGGACCGCCGCGCTGGAGCCGGCCTGGCCGAGGCAGAACGTCTCCACCTCGCAGGTGAGGTAGTCCATCGTGTCGTAGATGGCGGACATGGCGCCGAACGAGCCGCCGGGGGAGTTGATGTAGAGGGAGATCGGCCGGTCGGGCGCGGCGTGCTCCAGATGCATGAACTGCGCGATCAGGTCGTTGGCGGCGGTGTCGTCGACCGGGGTGCCGAGGAAGACGATGCGCTCGGCGAGCAGCTTGGAGTACGGGTCGAGGGTGCGGGTCCCGTCGGTCGTGCGCTCGGTGAACTCGGGCAGGACGTAACGGGCGGCAGGGCGGAACATGGCGAGGCCTCTCCTCCGGTGTCTGTACGCGGCCTGCGGGGGCATCCGTAAAAAATGTACAGGACGTACAGAAGGTTATGATGGGGACTATGGCCTACGAGATTCCGGTGACGCAAGCACGAGCTGAACTCGCCGAACTGATCAACCGCGTCGTCTACGGCGGCGAGCGGGTCGTGGTGACGCGGCACGGAAAGCCGCTCGTGGCGCTCGTCTCGGCCGCTGACCTGGAGCGACTTGAGAACGACGCGGCCGTCGCGGAGGAGCAGGTGATCAGCTCGGTCTCCTCGATCGGCTCCGCGGTGTCCGCTCCGGGCGAACGGCGACGCTTCGGCATCGCGGCGGAACACCGGGGACAGCGCGACACGGGCAACTGACCGCCCCTGCAGGCAAAAGCCGTGCACCCCTGTCCGCTGCGGCGGGGGTGCACGGCGGCCGTGACGGTGGGGCTCAGCCCGCCAGGGCCGGCTCCGGCGTGCTGGGTGCCGGGACCGCCGCAGGTGCCCGGCGCCGGCCTCCGGCGAGAACGGCCGTCAGTCCCAGGGCCACCCAGACGGCGAGCGTCGGTGCAGCGCCGCCCGCGGCGCTGCCGATGTGCCGTCCGACCATGTGGCCCGCACGCTGATCGCCACCGCCCATGGGTTCATCGCGCAGCCGGCGATGTTCGGGGACGCCGCGCCCGAGGTGCTGGAGGACGGCCTGCGCGGGCTGATGTCCATGGATCTGGAAAAGAGCAGTTAACGCGCCGGAAAAACTTGCGCCCTAGCCTGCAATACCTCGCCGTGAGGCAGCGGTTCTGCGTTCAACAGTCTGTTGTGCGGTTAATGTCTCGCTGCGCCCAGAACCGGACTGGGCGGAAGACTGTGAGGTGGACACGTTGCAACTGACCCCGCATGAGCAGGAACGCCTGCTCATTCATGTGGCTGCCGATGTGGCGGAGAAGCGCCGGGCGCGTGGACTTCGGCTCAATCACCCCGAGGCGGTCGCGCTGATCACTGCGCATCTGCTGGAGGGTGCCCGTGACGGCCGTACGGTCTCGGAGCTGATGGTGTCCGGGCGGAAGGTGCTCACCCGCGACGACGTCATGGACGGGATCCCCGAGATGGTGCACGATGTCCAGGTCGAGGCCACCTTCCCGGACGGCACCAAGCTCGTCACCGTCCATGACCCGATCGTCTGACGGGGCGCCGCCGTGATCCCCGGAGAGATCCTGTACGCGGACGGGCCCGTGCCGCTCAACGCGGGCCGAGCCGTCACCCGCCTCACCGTCCTCAACGCCGCCGACCGGCCCGTCCAGGTCGGCTCGCACTACCACTTTGCCGAGGCCAACCCCGGTCTGGGCTTCGACCGTTCGGCCGCGCACGGCCTGCGGCTGAACATCGCCGCCGGAACAGCCGTCCGCTTCGAGCCCGGCATCCCCGTCGACATCGAACTCGTGCCCCTCGCCGGACGGCGCATCGTCCCGGGCCTGCGCGGCGAAACCGGAGGTGCCCTCGATGGCTGAGCTCAACCGCGCCGTGTACGCCGATCTGTTCGGGCCCACCACCGGCGACCGCATCCGGCTCGCCGACACCGATCTGCTCGTCGAGGTCGAGGAGGACCGTTCCGGTGGTCCCGGACTCGCGGGCGACGAGGCGGTGTTCGGCGGCGGCAAGGTGATCCGCGAGTCGATGGGCCAGGCGCGCACCACCCGCGCCGAAGGAGCCCCCGACACCGTCATCACCGGCGCCGTCGTCATCGACCACTGGGGCATCGTCAAGGCGGACATCGGCATGCGCGACGGCCGGATCACCGGGATCGGCAAGGCCGGCAACCCGGACACGATGGACGGCGTCCACCCCGACCTCGTCATCGGCCCCGAGACCGAAATCATCGCGGGCAACGGCAAGTTCGTGACGGCCGGCGCCATTGACGCGCATGTCCACTTCATCTCGCCGACCATCGTCGACCAGGCGCTCTCCGCCGGTGTCACCACGCTCGTCGGCGGCGGCACCGGACCGGCCGAGGGCACGAAGGCGACCACGATCACCCCCGGCGCCTGGCACCTGGCCCGGATGTTCGAGTCGCTGGAGACCTACCCCGTCAACGTCGGGCTGCTCGGCAAGGGCAACACGATGTCCGGCGACGCCATGCGGGACCAACTGCGGGGCGGTGCACTCGGATTCAAGATTCATGAGGACTGGGGGGCCACCCCGGCCGTCATCGACGCCTGCCTGAAGGTGTGCGAGGAGAGCGGCGCGCAGCTCGCCATCCACACGGACACCCTCAATGAGGCCGGATTCGTCGCCGACACCCTCGCCGCGATTGCCGGGCGCTCCATCCACGCGTACCACACCGAAGGCGCCGGTGGCGGGCATGCCCCGGACATCATCACCGTGGTCTCCGAGCCGTACGTTCTGCCGAGCTCCACCAATCCGACCCGGCCGCACACCGTCAACACCATCGAGGAACACCTCGACATGCTGATGGTCTGCCACCATCTCAACCCCGCCGTGCCGGAGGACCTGGCGTTCGCCGAATCGCGGATCCGGCCGTCCACCATCGCGGCCGAGGACATCCTCCACGACCTCGGGGCGATCTCGATCATTTCCTCCGACGCCCAGGCGATGGGTCGCGTCGGCGAGGTCGTCCTGCGCACCTGGCAGACCGCCCACGTGATGAAGAAGCGCCGTGGCCCCCTGCCCGGCGACGGTCGGGCCGACAACCACCGGATCCGTCGCTATGTCGCCAAATACACCATCAATCCGGCCGTCGCCCAGGGCCTCGACCAGGAGATCGGCTCCGTCGAGACCGGCAAACTCGCCGACCTGGTGCTGTGGGAGCCGGCGTTCTTCGGCGTCAAACCGCAGACCGTCATCAAGGGCGGACAGATCGCGTACGCGCAGATGGGCGACGCCAACGCGTCCATCCCCACCCCGCAGCCGGTCATGCCCAGGCCCATGTTCGGCGCACTCGGCCGGGCGCCCGCCGCGAACTCGTTCAACTTCGTCGCGAGCGCGGCCATCGAGGACGGGCTGCCCGAACGCCTCGGACTCGGCAAGAGGTTCGTACCGATCACCAGTACCCGTGGCGTGACCAAGGCGGACATGCGGGAGAACGACGCCCTGCCGCGAGTCCACGTCGATCCGGACAGCTTCGCCGTGACCATCGACGGCGAACCGGTCGAACCCGCACCCGCCACCGAACTCCCCATGGCCCAACGCTACTTCCTCTTCTGAGACAGGGCATGTGATGAGCCGCGCAGCTCTGCTCGTCCTCGCCGACGGCCGGTTCCCCGCCGGTGGCCACGCCCACTCGGGTGGCGCCGAACCGGCCGTCGAGGCAGGACGCATCCGTAACGCCGAAGACCTGGCCGCCTTCTGCCGGGGCCGCCTCCACACCACCGGACTCACCGCCGCGGCACTCGCCGCGGCGGCCGCCCACGGCCTCGACCCGCTCGCCCTCGACGAGGCCGCCGACGCGCGCACCCCGTCGCCCGCCCTGCGGGCAGTCGCGCGCAAGCTCGGCCGTCAGCTGATGCGGGCCGCCCGCGCCACCTGGCCCAGCCCCGAACTCGCCGCGCTCGCCCGGGCCCGCCCGCGCGGCGCCCACCAGCCCGTCGTGCTCGGCCTCACCGCACGTGCGGCGAGGCTCGGGCCCGAGGATGCGGCGCACTGCGTGGCGTACGAGACGGTCAGCGGACCGGCCACCGCGGTGGTCCGGCTGCTCTCTCTGAACCCCTTCGAGGCCACCGCTGTCCTTGCCCGCCTGGCACCCGAACTCGACCGGGTCGCCGAACAGGCTGCCGCCGCCGCACGGAGCGGCATCGACGCGCTGCCCGCCGCGTCGGCGCCGCTGCTCGACATCACCGCGGAGGCCCACGCGGCGTGGCCGGTCCGCCTGTTCGCCTCGTAGAGCCACACGCACCACACCCCACCAGGAGCCGCACCCCATGCATCTCGACCACTCCCACGACGGCCCGGCCGCGGTGAGCGCCGACGCCGCACGCCCGGACGGCACCCGCCGTGCCCTGCGCATCGGGCTCGGCGGGCCGGTCGGCTCCGGCAAGACGGCGACGGTCGCCGCGCTCTGCCGCGCGCTGCGTGACCAGCTGTCCATCGCCGTCGTCACCAACGACATCTACACCCGTGAGGACGCCGAGTTCCTGCTCCGCAACGCCGTACTCCCGCCCGAGCGCATTCAGGCCGTCGAGACCGGCGCCTGCCCGCACACCGCCATCCGGGACGACATCTCCGCCAACCTCGAAGCCGTCGAGGACCTGGAGGACAGCGTCGGACCTCTCGATATGATCCTCGTCGAGTCCGGCGGCGACAATCTCACCGCCACCTTCTCCAAGGGCCTCGTCGACGCCCAGATCTTCGTCATCGACGTGGCGGGCGGCGACGACATCCCGCGCAAGGGCGGCCCCGGCGTCACCACCTCCGACCTCCTCGTGATCAACAAGACCGACCTCGCCCCGTACGTCGGCTCCGATCTGGACCGGATGGCCCACGATGCCGCACAGCAGCGCGGCGCACTCCCGGTAGCCTTCACCTCTCTCACCTCCGGCGAAGGGGTCGGACCCGTGGCGGCCTGGGTGCGCGCACAACTCGCCGCCTGGACCGCATGAGCGTCCAGGCAGCCGCCCGGATCACCGCCGTCCTCGACGGCCGCGGCGCCACAGCCCTTCCTGTGCTGGAGAGCAACGGGCCGCTCGCCCTGCGCCGGACCAGGGCCACCACCGCCCCGTACGCCCGCGTCACCGTCGTCGGCGCGATGAGCGCACCGCTGGGCGGCGACCGGCTCTCCATCACTGCGCGCGTCGAGGAGGGCGCCCGGCTCACGGTGGACTCCGCCGCGGCCACCGTCGCGCTGCCAGGACCGGGGCGTATGCCCCAACCCGCTTCGTACGATATCGCGCTGACCGCGGGGGAGCGGGCCGTGCTCAACTGGCTTCCGGAGCAACTCATTTCCGCGTCCGGCAGTGAGCTGCACATGACCACCCGGGTCGAACTCGCCGCCACCGCACGGCTGGTGCTGCGTGAGGAGCAGATCCTCGGCCGGCACGGCGAGTCCACCGGCACCCTCGGCGCCCGCCTCACCGTCCACCGCGCCGGTCGTCCGCTGCTCGACCAGGAGGTGGCGTACGGTCCCGGGGCGCCCGGCGGCTGGGACGGCGGGGCCGTACTCGGCGGCCATCGCGCGGTCGGTCAACTCCTCGTCGTGGACTCGGCATTCGAGGATGAATGCCCCGAGACGCGACTGCTGGGGCCGACCGCCGTACTCACCCGGCTCGCCGGCCCCGGGGTACTGGTGACCGCCGTGGCCCCCGATGCTCGACTGCTGCGTACCGTCCTGGACCGCGCCCTGGACGAGCTGCTGGACGCCGGACGCGGGTGAGCACCGCTCAGCGGGACACGGGTCTCCGGTTATCGATTCGGTAAAGAAGTGCGTGTACAGCCTGTTCCTAGGAACCCCATAGACGACAGGATCCGCGGGAGGACCCGATGTGAACTGCGCCGCTACCTGCGGCGCTTCAGAATATGGGGGAGGTTCCACTTGAGACGCACAGCACTGCTCGGCTCGGCCGGCACTCTGATCGCGGGCACGCTCGTAGCCGGCGCTATCGTCGCACCGACTGCCACAGCCGACAGCCGCCACCACAACGGTTCGGAGGCGCGGCGTCCAGATCGCCGCCGCACGAGCGTCCCACGCCGGCATCGACTGGAAGGACTGCCCGGCCGACTGGGCCCTGACCACACCTATTCAGTGTGGCTGGGTGACCGTGCCGCTCGACTACGCCAAGCCCGACGGCAAGCAGATCAAACTCGCGGTCGACCGGCACGTCAGCACCGGCACGAAGGAGCAGCGGCAGGGCGCGCTGCTCTACAACCCGGGCGGCCCCGGTGGTTCCGGGCTGCGTTTCCCCACCCGGATCACCAATAAGAACCCGCTGTGGACGAAGACCGCGCAGGCGTACGACTTTGTCGGCTTCGACCCCCGCGGTGTCAGCCACTCGGCGCCGATCTCCTGCGTCGACCCGCAGGAGTTCGTGAAGGCCCCGAAGGCCGACCCGGTACCCGACAGCGAGGCCGACAAGCGCGCCCAGCGCAAGCTCGCCGCCGAGTACGCGGACGGTCGACTGCCCGTACCTCATCGGTCCACCGCTTGTCCCGGCCGCCCGTGCGCGAGGCCGCGGTCACTTTCCAGCCGTCCTCGGCGAGCGCCTGCACGGCCACCCGCCCGTTGGGAGTTCGCCTTTCGCGGATTCGCCGTCAGCGTCGCCGTTTCGGGAACTTCTTCGCCTGCTCGGCCTGTTCGGCCTTCGCCTTGGCCGCGTACTCGTCGACGTACTCCTGACCGGAGAGCCCGAGAATCGCGTACATGATCTCGTCGGTGACCGCCCTGATCGCCGCCTTCTGATCCTCCATGCCCGCGTAACGGGAGAATTCCAGCGGCTCACCGAAGCGGATGGTGACCTGCTTGATCCGCGGCACGACCCTGCCGGGAGGCTGGATCTCGAACGTACCGACCATCGCGCACGGCACGACGGGCACCCGCGCCTTGAGCGCCATGACCGCGACACCGACCCTGCCCTTGTAGAGCCTGCCGTCGTGCGAACGGGTGCCCTCCGGGTAGATCCCGAGCAGCTCGCCCTTGCTCAGCACCCCGAGCCCTTCACGGATCGCGGCCTGCCCCGCGTCCTTCCCGGACCGGTCCACCGGAATCTGCCCGGCGCTGCGGAAGAACGCGGCGGTCAGCCTCCCCTTGAGACCCGGGCCGGTGAAGTACTCCGCCTTGGCGAGGAAGGTGATGCGCCGTTTGATGATCGCGGGCATCAGGAAATGATCGGAGAAGGACAGATGGTTGCCGGCGACGATGGCCGCACCGTGCTCCGGGATGTGCTCCAGTCCCTCGATCCTGGGCCGGAACAGCAAGCGCAGGATCGGCCCCAGAATGACGTATTTGAGAACGTAATAGAACACGGGGCGGCTCCTAGCTCTGCCGGATCAGCTCCAGGGCTGCGTTCTGCCAGGTCAGCGAAGATCTCAGGGAGGACAGCCTATGTGCAGCCGGCGTCGCGTGTAACCGTCTTCGGGCAGGTCGATGCTGATCCTCTGCTGACCTCACTGACAAGGTGTCAGCTCGGGCGCCGCGTCGGAGTCGGTGCGGGCCGGGGTCGGTCCGACCGCGGCCGACGGATGGCTGCTGGTGCCGCTCGGCTTCCAACTCGCCGTCGTCGTCGCGTTCTTCGGCGGACTGCTCACCGAGCAGCTCAATCCCAAGGCAGCCCCGGGCGACCGTGCCACACCCTCCGCGGCACGCGCGGTGGCCCTGCTCCCTGTCTGCCACGGGATGTTCTGCCTGGTCTTCCTGCTGTTCGGCGGCAGCGATTTCCGGTGGGCCTATGCCGTTCTCGCCGCGGCCGCCGCGCTCTTCCTCGTCGCCTTCCTCACCAAGTGGTTCCGGGAGCGGTCCGCAGTTCGTCGGTGAGCCGCGTCCCGCCAAGGGCGTCGATGGCACGTCGCAGCTGGGTACTCGACGTGTGCACGGTGTACGGGAAGTAGACGACGTCCACGCCCACAGTGGCGAAGTCCCGCTCCAGCCGCTCCCCTTTCGGCGTGCCCCGCCAGTCGTCGCCCTTGAACAGCACGTCGAAGCGGACCTGTTTCCACGTCTCCAGCTTGTCCGGCACGGTCTCGACGAACGCGGCGTCCACGTACTGGATGCTGCGGACGATCTCCAGCCGCTCGACCAGCGGGATCATCGGCCGCCTGTCCTTGGCCCGTTCGGCCATCTCGTCCGAGACCACGCCTGCCACCAGGTAGTCGCACTGGGCACGTGCGTGGCGCAGGATGTTCAAGTGCCCGATGTGGAAAAGATCGTAGGCGCCCGGCGCGTAGCCCACGCGATACGGCTTGCTCGATGGCACAGATGCCCCCCTCGATCGATGGTGTCCCCCTTTGCGCACTCCTTTGCGGGGATGCGCGGACTTTGACGATAGCGTTCATGCTCGGTGCAGGAAGGGTGAATAATTGGGGTGCGTCCTGGTTCACTGCCGAGCAGAGCGTGGGACCGGGGGTCCCGTAAGGCGCGGACACGCAGGGGAGGCCGCCGAGGCGGCCGGGGGGAAGGTTTCGTCGCGTGACACACACCCACGACGAGCGTCGCAATCGGGACGGGAGCGGGGCTACCCGCGCAGGGGCCTCCGTGCCGCGGCAGCGCACCACTCAGCCGGACGTCACCGTGGTTACCGACGAGGAGGGCGAACTCGCCTCGAACAGACGCCGGTTGCTCCTGGTGTCCACCAACTACGCGCCCGAGCACACGGGTATCGGCCCGTACGCCACCGGCATCGCCGAGCACTGGGCGAGCCGCGGGCACGACACCCACGTCCTCGCCGGGCTCCCGCACTACCCGTCCTGGCGCCTCGACCCCGCCTACCGCAAGGTGTGGCGGGTCACCGAGCAGCGTGCCGGAGTCACCGTCCACCGTCGTCGGCACAGCGTCCCGGCGCGACAAAGCGCCCTGCGCAGAGCCTTGTTCGAGGGATCGATCCTCGCCCACGGTCTCGCCGCTCCGCCCCGCACCGGGCGCGTCGACGCCGTGCTCGCCCAACTGCCCAGCCTCGCCGGGGGAGTGCTCGGCGCCCGTATCGCCGCCCGGCACCACGCCCCGTACGTGCCGGTCGTGCAGGACCTCATGGGGGCCGCCGCGGCACAGTCCGGCATCCAGGGCGGCGGCCGCGCCGCTGAGCTGGCCGAGCGTGCGGAGTCGTGGGTGCTGCGACGAGCCACCCTCGTCGGCGTCATCCATGAGACGTTCGTCGAGCGGGTGGGGGCCATGGGCGTGGATCCCGGACGCATCCGCCTGGTTCCCAATTGGTCACACATAAAGGCTCCTTCGGCGCCCCGTGCCCGCACCCGTGAACGCCTGGGCTGGCGGCCGGAGCAGACCGTGGTCCTGCACTCCGGCAACATGGGCCTCAAGCAGGGGCTGGACGTGCTGGTGGAGGCGGCCCGCCGCGACCCGGCCACCCGGATCGTGCTGATGGGAGACGGCAACCAGCGCGAGCACCTCGCCCGCCGTGCTCACGGACTGCCCAATCTGGAGTTCCTGCCTCCCGCTGCCGATGCCGACTTCCCCGACGTGCTGGCCGCAGCCGACGTGCTCGCCGTGACCCAGCGTGCCTCCGTCCTCGACATGAGCGTCCCCTCCAAGCTCACCTCCTATTTCGCGGCCGGCCGCCCGGTGGTCGCCTCCGTCGCCGCCGAAGGCGGCACGGCCCGCGAGGTGCTGCGCTCCGGTGCCGGAATGCTCGTGGAACCGGAGAATCCCGATCAATTCCTGTCAGCAGTGCGTAGACTCGTCGAAGATCCGGCGATGGCCGACGAGTTGGGCGCTGCGGGGCCGCGCCATGTGGCTGCTCGTCTGTCACGGGAAGCGGGTCTTGCGCGGATCGACGCGCTGATCGACGAGGCTTTGGGGGGTCTTGGCAGGTGAGCGACGCACACGTTCCCGTCCGGGGGGAGGACGAGCCGGAGCAGTTGCGCGAGCAGTTCCGTCAACTGCTGCGCTACCGCTGGCTGATCGGCGGCGGCGTCGGCGTCGGACTGCTGGCCGGGGCCTGGCTCGGCATCACCGGCGCCGACAGCTACGCCGCCACCACCGACATCGTGCTGCGCGCCCCCACCGGCGACCCCTTCGCACCGACCCTCTCCAGCGACAAGGCGATCAACATGGGGTCCGAGCGGCAGACGGCGCTCAGCCGCAAGGTCGCCGAAGGCGCCGCGAAGCGACTCGGGATGGGCGCGGACGAGGTCGACCGGCTCCAACACGGGCTCCAGGTCACCAACCCGCCGCAGACCCTCGTCCTGCACTTCACGTACAACGCCTCTGACCCGAAGGAGGCGGCGCGCCGCGCCAACGCCCTTACGCGGTCCTACGTCGACCTGCGCAGGGAACAGTGGGAGTCCGTCCGGGGTTCCATGCTCAAGAGCCTGCAGGAGCAGCTCGATCCCGTCGCCAAGCAGAACGACGAACTCTCCCAGCGAATCAAGGGACTGCCCGACGGCTCCGCCGCGGACTCCGCCTACGCGGTGCAGGCCAACCTGCTCAACCGCATCACCGACCTGCGTAGCAAGATCACCAGTCTGAAGGCGCTCGACATGACGCCCGGCAACGTGATCCGCAACGCCACCGTCCCCACCTCGTCCGACGGGCCGGGCCTGCCGCTCTCGCTCGGCCTCGGCGGCGGCGTCGGCGTCGGCCTCGGCCTGCTCGGCGCCTGGGTGCGCCTGGTCTTCGATCCCGCGCCGCGTTCGGCCGGTGACGTGGCCCGTGCGGTGCGCGGTCCCGTCCTCGGCGCGCTGCCGCGCGGTTCGGCAGGTGCCCTGGTGGTCGGCCGCACGGACTCCCGGGCGGCCGAGGAGTACCGCTCGATCGCCTTCCGGCTTGCCTACGACGAGAGGTTCGCCGACCGGCGCCGCCTGCTCGTCGTCGCCCCGCGCGGTTCCATGGAGTCGAGCGTGGCCGTCGCGGTCAACCTCGCCGCCTCCTTCGCGGAGACCGGCAAGAACGTGCTGCTCGTGGAGGCCGATCTGCGCACCCCGTCCCTCTCCGAACGGCTCGACGTGTCCGCCACGTCCCGGCCCCGCTGGAGCCGCGCCCCTGAGCACACCGAGGGCGAGTGGCCCGGTCGGGGCCAACTCGTGGTCGACGCGGCCGAGTCCGGGTCCTTCGGCCTCGTCCCCGGCGAGCGGGTGCGCAACGTCCCGCGCGCGCTGACCTCCGCGGCCACAACCCGGCTGATCGCCGAGGCGGACGATCCCGATGCCACCGTCGTGGTCGTCGCCCCGCCCGTCCTCGCCTACGCCGACGCCCTCGCTCTCGTGGACCGTGTCGACGGGGTGCTCATCGTATGCGACCCGCGCACCGTGCACCGCGCCGACCTGGTTCGCATCCGCGAGCTGATTGTCGGTGCGGGCGGCACCGTGCTCGGCGCGGTGACGCACACCGAATCGCGCCGGGGCGCATCGGCGACCGCCGCCCGCCGCGACAACCGGCACCGTGAGCCCAGGAGTTCGGCAGCCCGCCCCGCTCCGTCCAGCACCCGCCCCGAGCCCGGGCGGCACCTCGACGGCGACGGCGACGGCGGCGACACGGTGGCTCTGCGCACCGTCCGCTCGGGGGACCGGTGACCGCCCCGGGGGAGCAGCCGCCGACATCCGACCCGCCGCGCATATCGCGGCGTTCGACGGCTGTGTTCGCCTCTGTGCTCGACCAGGCGGCATCCAGTCTCACCAACATCGCCGTGCTGGTGATCGCCGCCCGTGACTCCACCGTGCACGGGTTCGCCACCTTCTCGATGGTCTACCTGACCTTCACGGTCCTGCTCGGCCTCAACATGGCGTACGTGGGCCAGGCCGTCGTCCTCACCCGGGGCGACACCGGGGCCGCCTGTCGGTCCGCGGTCTCCTTCACCGCGCTGGCCGCCACCGCCGTCGGCGCCCTGCTTGCCGCCGTCGGCGCGGTCACCGCCGTCGTCACCGGCGGCTGGGCCGGGCCGGGCGGAGCCTTCCTCGCCCTGGGGCTCGTCCTGCCGCTGGTGCTGGTGCAGGACGGGCTGCGGTACGCGTTCTCCACTCTGCGGCGCCCTGGCCTGGCGCTGGCCGCGGACAGCCTGCGCCTGGTGTGCGCGGTCCCCGCGCTGCTGCTCCAGCCCCGGCATACGGCGCCGGGGCTGCTCGTGGCCGTCTGGGGACTGTCGGCTGTGCCGGCGCTGCTGCTCGGCCTGCGCCTGCTGTGGCCCCACGTGCGCGGCGCCCGAGCCGACCTGCTGCCCTATGTGCGCCGGGGCCACCTCGGACAGCGCTTCGTGGTGGAGTTCGCCGTGGGCAACGCCTCCAGCCAGCTCGCCGTGCTGGGCCTCGGGCTGTTCGCCGCCCCGCTGGCGGTCGGAGCGCTGCGCGGGGCCACCACGCTTTTCGGCCCGCTCAACGTCCTGTTCAACTCGGTCAACGCGTTCGGGCCGCCGCTGCTGGGCCGTCTCAGAGGCCGCCGGGCCACCGCCCGCGCCGCCGCCGTGCTCGGCCTCGCGCTCTGCGCCGTCGGCCTCACCTGGGGACTGGTGCTCTACGCCCTGCCCGGCAGTGTGGGACGTCAACTCCTCGGCGCCACTTGGCAGTCAGCTTCCGCGCTACTGCCCGCCTCGGGTGCCCAGTACGCGGTGATGGGCCTGGGTACCTGTGCCCTGGTGACCCTGCGGGTGCTCAGCCCGCGCGCCACCCTGTCGGTGCAGGTGGTGTTCTCGCTGCTCTCGGTCGTCCTCATGCTCGGCGGGTACCTGCTGAGCGGGTCGGCGCTGGGCGCGGCCTGGGGACTGGCCGCGGGTTCCGCGCTGAAGGCGGTGGCGGCCTGGACACGCGTCGCCCGCCTGCGCGCGGAGGAGCGGCCTACGGCCGCGCCCGTCCCGGCTGTCCCCACGGGCTGAGAGCCTGTCGGGTGACCTTCGATCGGAAAGCGGACGCGGTCTGGTGCGTGCGATTCCAAGGCGCTGGAAGGCCCTCGGATGGGGTCTCCCCTGCTCGAACGAAGCTGAGAGCTTGGGGAAGGAGCTACTAGGGCGTTTCGGCAACGCGGGAAGCGTGCGTGCCAGGGCGTGGCCGCCCGATCAGAGGTCGCCCGACAGGCTCTGAGAGCCGGCAGGACCGGCCGGGCCGTCCCTGTTCAGCGCAGCCCGGTCGCCCGGTCCTGCCGGAAAGTGGTGATCAGCGCGATGCAGCACGCCGCGATCGCCACACGCCCCGACGCCTGCAGCAGGGGTCCCCGCAGCAGGATGAAGGAGTACCCGGCGACCAGGGGCACGGTCAGCGCGATCAGGCTGCCCGGCGGGGCCCGGCGCACCGCCCGACGCGCATAGCGGTAGTCGACCCGCGCCGCCGCGTACCCCAGGGCCACGAACCCCGCCGTCATGCCGACCGGGCCGAAGTCGATCCACAGCTCGGCCCACACCGGAGACGAGAGATTGGTGTTGGTCGCCCCCATCCACTGGCCGATCACCACGCCGGTGTCCATCGGCTTGCCCGGCCACACCGACCGGGGTACCGCGAACAGCACCGAGCCCGCCAGCTGGCGACCGTAGGTGTGGCCGCGCTTCGACTGCACGTAGGTGATGGTGTTGGCGAACATGCCGACCTGGTCGTAGTCCTTGAGGGCCAGCGGCTCCAGAGGTGAAGTGGTCTGGAACGGACGGTAGTTGGCATCGTCGTAGCGGAACCGGTCCGCGAACGGGAAGACGATCAGCGCCATCACCACGCCCAGGCTCAACGCGGTCCGGTACAGCGTGGCGCTCACCGGGAAGACGGTGAACAGCAGTGAGAAGAGGACGGTGAGGAACCAGAAACGCGGGTTGGAGATCGGGTTGTTGACCACCGCGTTCAGCGCGGCCAGCGCCAGCCACACGGCGATGATCACCATGGAGCGGCGGGCCCGCCGCGAGGTCACCAGCCACCGCGTGTACACCAGCCAGGCGATGAGGGCGGGCACGGTGCCGAAGCCGCGCACGATGGCCTGCCCCGCCTGCGAGTCCGCCTGGGAGAGTCCCGCTTCCTCGACGCTGCTGGTGATCTCCTGGCGGCTCGTGAAGAAGACCGCGGGGCCGCCCAGTTTGACCACAAGGAGCGCCGAGCCGACGAAGGCGACAAGTGCCAGTAGGTACAGGCGGCGGCGGTGCACCAGCGCCGGGCGCAGCCTGTCGTCCCGCTCCCGGCCCGGCCGCTGGCGGGCCAGCAGCGAGCCGATGTCGAAGGCGACACAGCCGATCAGGACGAGCGAGACGGCTTCGGTCAGATCGGTGCGCGCCCCCACCACCGGGGTCGGCGTGCGTCCGAGTACGTCCTGGGCGAGTGGCGCCACCCCCATCGCCATGTAGACGAACAGCCAGAACGAACCGGCGAGCAGCTTGCGGCGGCTGGTGAGGATCATCGCCGACAGCCGGGTGCCCGCGTACATCGTCAGCACCAACTGCATCCACAAAGCGGAGTCGCGCAGGCCCGTGCCCGGCTGGACCAGCACCAGCAGCGGCAGGAACGCCGAGAAGCCGAGCACGAGCGGGACCGACAGCGCGCGCGAGAGCAGCGTGCGCGGTGAGAAGAGCGGCAGCGCGGTGCGCTCGTGGGAACTCGGCTCCGGCGACTTGAGCGCCGTCGTCGCGCTCCGGTCCGTTTGCTGCGTCATGGCGCCCCCGCCCCCGAAAAAGATCCCCGCCGCAGTATATCGACGCCGCGCCCGTGGTGAGCGGTCAGCTACTAGAGTGTGGCGAAGTAGCGTCTGGGGAGGCGCCGTTGGGGGGATGGTTCGATGCGTGATCTCCCGGCCTTCACACTGGCCGGATACGACAAGGGGCGTGGCAAACTCGTCCAGGCGCTCTGGTTCGCGGTGATGAACACGGTCTTCATGGCATGGTTCACCCCGGCCCGGGTCAGGGCGGCCCTGTTGCGCGCCTTCGGCGCCGAGATCGGAACCGGGGTGCTCATCCGTCACCGCGTGCGGGTGCTGTGGCCGTGGAAACTGACGGTCGGCGACCACACCTGGATCGGCGAGGGGGCGTGGATCCTCAACCTGGAACCGGTCACCCTCGGCGCCCACGTGTGTGTGTCGCAGGAAGCCCTTCTGTGCACCGGTGGCCACGACCATCGCGCCGCCGACTTCCGGTACCGCAACGCGCCGATCACCGTGGACGACGGCGCGTGGATCGCCGCCCGTGCCACCGTCCTGGCCGGAGTGAAGGTCGGACGCTGTGCCGTCGTCGGCGCCGGGGCAATCCTCCACAATGACCTGCCCGAACTGATTCTGCACACCGCCGACAACCGGCGCCGACCCGTCGAGGAGCCGGCGTGAAAGTGCTGCACGCGGTCACCCTGCACAGCGCCACCCACGCCTTCGGCGGCCCGGTCCGGGTCGCCCTCAACCTCTGCCAGGGCCTGCGCGAACGCGGACACGACGCCCGCCTCACCGGCCTGGCCGACGGCTTTGAGCGGCCGCTGCCCGAGGCCGTGGAGGGCGTGCCCGCCCGGCTCCATCAGGCGCGCAGGGTTCTGCCGTTGGGGTTCAGCGGCCTGACCTCCCCGTCGCTCCTCGCCGGCGCCCACCGCCTCGTGCGACGGGCCGACGTGGTCCATGTGCATCTCGCGCGCGACCTGGTGACGCTACCGGTGGCGCTCGCCGCGCTGCGCGCCGGGCAGCCCCTGGTCCTGCAGACGCACGGAATGGTCGACCCGAGCGAACGGCTGTCGGCCCGGCTCCTCGACGCGGTCGCGGTCCGCAGGGTGTTGCGCGGCGCCGCTGCCGTACTGCATCTCACCACGCACGAACTCCGGGATCTGCAATCCGTGGTGGGCGGAGCGGGCCTCGACCGAGCCGTCCGCCTGGTCAACGGCGTTCCCGCGCAGCCCGGGGGCACGGCACCCCAGGGGCCGCCGCGCATCCTGTACGCGGCCCGGCTGCAGGCCCGAAAACGCCCCGTCGACCTGGTGGACGCGGCGCCCGCGATCCTGGCCCGGCACCCGGAGGCGACCTTCGTCGTGGCCGGGCCGGACGAGGGAGAACTCGCAGCCGCGCGGCGGCGGATCGACGAACTGGGACTGGTGGGGAAGGTGAGCTGCCCAGGGCCGCTCACCAAGGCGCGCATGGCCGAGGAACTGCGCCGGGCGCACGTCTACGTGCTGCCGTCGGTGGACGAGCCGTTCCCGATGTCGGTCCTGGAGGCGATGGCCGTGGGCACCCCGGTTGTGGTGACCGACTCCAACGGGCTGGCCCGCGACGTGGACCGGTCCGGAGCCGGGCGCGTGGTGACCGGCCCGGACGGCATCGCCCCTGCGGTGCTCGACCTGCTGGAGCCGTCCGTGCGCCGGTCCGCGTCGGCGGCGGCCCGCAAGCTCACCGCCGGGACGTTCTCCATGGACGCGGTCCTGGGCGCGCTGCTCGACGTGTACGAGCGGGCCTACGCGGGAAGCCAGGCGTAGCAGCCCGACGAGACGAACGTACGGGTCCCGGCCGGGATCCTCGCGGTCACCTTCTCCGTGTTGCCCGGACCAGGGCCGGACGCCAGCACCTTGTCGTCCGCGCCCAGCGCCTTCCAGGTGCAGCCCCCGGCGGTGGTCAGCGCCCGGTATGTGTCCGGCTCCGGTTTCCTGCGCGTGCCGTCGGCGAAGCCGGTCGCGGCGGCGCCCAGCAGGGGCTTCTGCTTCGGGCACAGCTGGTTGATCGCGTCGTCGGCGCCCGGCACGTCCCCGGCGATGAGCGCGCCGATCGCGGCGTTCTTGTCGTGGACGGCGGTGCGCTCGATGCGCTGGCAGGCCTCCTGGCCGACCTGGAGCACGGCGGCCGGGTCCATGTTCGCGGGTACCCGGCCGTGCAAGTACTTCTTCTCCTTGGCGGTGAAGGAGCCGGTCGCCGGGGTGAGCTTCGCGTCGGGCAGGACCGGGCCCTTGGATGGTGTCGACGGGCCCTCGGAGGCGGGGCTCCCCTGGTCGTCGGGTACGGCGGCGGCCTGGTCGTCGGAGATGCGCTGCGTGGGCTTCGGCTTCGCCTCGGTGCCGCCCTCCGAGCTGCAGCCGGCGAGCGCGAGGAGCGCGGTGAGAGCGACGGCGCCGGCGCCGCCGCGCCGAAGAGTACGAGTGTGCATGGTGGCTCCTGCGGTCCCAGTGGGCCAGGGTATGGAGGCGGGCCCACACAGAGGTGCGGGCCCGAGCGGGTGTGCGGGGCGCCGGTCCGTGGCCCGGTGCCCCGCACGCGGGGACGCGGTGAGGGTTACGGCGCCCCGAAGGTCAGCACCAGCTGCGGGGTGTTCTCCGCGGCCGACGCCTCACTGGACCACAGCCACAGCGCGTCCGTCCCGGTGCTCGTGAGCGCCAGGTCGTAGCTGCCGCCCAGGGCCGGGGAGAGCGCCGTGGTGTTGAGCGTCGCCGAGTAGACCGTCGAGAGGTCGGTGGCCCCGCTCAGGGTGCCGACCACGGTCGAGGAAACAGCGGGTTTGGAGGCGTAGGTGGTCCCCGCCTCCGTCCAGCTTCCGGTGACCGGCCGCACGGAGATGTCGTCCGTGCTGCCCGCGCTGCTCAGCGTGGTGGTCTTCACCGCGAGCCGCGCGCTTTTGAGCTCCGTCCCGGCCGGGGCAGTCGGCAGGTCGAAGCGCAGATACGTCTCGTACGCCGCGCTGCCGCGCACCGCCAGCGAGGTGGAGGTGCCGTAGTTGGTGCCGGTGGCACCGGCGTTGACGTACGTGTCGTCCGAGGCCAGGACGGTCTGCACGCTGTCGGCCGGGGCCGAGGCCACGGTGTGGTGGCTCTGCACCTGGGCCGCGCTCAGCACCGACGGGTAGATGGCGGTCTCGTCGATCTGTCCGGCGAAGTAGTTGCTGGAGGGCTGGTTCGGCCAGCCGTTGAGGTTGTCGCCGCCGACGTGCCAGTAGCCGCTGTAGCTCTGGCTATTGGTCTCGGCGAGCGTGCCGACCTGGGTGCCGTCCACATACAGTGCCAGGCCGGAGGATCCCTGGGTGGCGACGACGTGGTGCCAGGCGTTGTCGTTGTAGGCGGCGGGTGAGGTGATGGTGCGGGCGCTGCCCGTCCACACGCCGAAGACCAGTCGGCCGTCGTTGCGCATGTAGACGTGCTTGTCGTAATTGCCGCTGGGCCGCGTGGTGTTGTTGCCGAACCCGACGAGCTTGCCGCCCCTGTTGGTGGTCGTCCTGAACCAGGTCTCGATCGAGTACTGGCTCGGCACCGTGGTGCGCTTGTCGCTGTAGACGATCTGGTCGCTGCCGTCGAAGCCGATGGCTGTGGACGGACCGGTCACGGCGGCCGGGGTCTGGCGCAGCGAGGGCCCGTTGAGGTGGATGCCGTTCTGGTCACCGGGTGAGGTGTCGCCGACGAACGGGGTGGCGGACTCGTCGTAGCGCCAGTACAGGTTCGCGCCGTCGTCGAGTACCTTCGCCGCGTACTTCTGGGCGGAGGTCGGTACCGTCACCGTGGCCGCGGCGGACAGCGCGGAGGTGTTGCCCGCGCCGTCGGTGGCTGCCACCCGGTAGCTGTAGGTGGAGCCGGCGGTGACGTTCTTGTCGGTGAACGACAGCTGCGGGCGCGACCACTCCACGGAGTCGCCGTCGACCGTGTACACGGGCGTGGAACCACCGTTGCGGTAGACCTTGTACGTCAGCTTGGTGTCGTCCGTGTCGAGGCCGGCGCGCCAGCGCACGTGGGCCTCGGTCGGCTTGACGGACTCGGCGCTGACTGACGGCACCGTCGGCGCACCGGTGTCCGGGGAGGCCGCGAAGCGCGTCAGGCCCTGGGCCGCCGAGCCGTTGACGGTGGTGAACTCGCCGCCGACCCACATGTACTTGTTGTCAGAGGTCTCGGAGACTGTCATGGCTCGCGGGCCGATACCCTCGCCCAGACCGTCGTTGGTGTCCGGGAACCAGCCCAGCTTGTCGGTGCCGGTGGTCGGCTCCGCGAGCAGGTGGTGGCGGCGCCCGTCGGGGAACTCTCCGACGCTGGAGCAGTCGTGTGCGTGCGAGGCGCTGTAGAGCACGTCCTGGTACGACTTGACGGCCTGGGTGGCGCCCAGGCAGGTGTCGCGCCAGCGCTGGTCGAGCGTGGACAGGTCGAGCGCGATGCGGCCGTCGAAGACGCCGCCGCCGGTGCCCTCGTTGCCGGTGTAGAAGCCCGTGGCGTCGGTGTCGAGCGCCTTGACCACCGAGTTGGTCTCGATGAACCCCGGGTAGGTGCGGACGTTGTCGCCCGTGGTCGCGTCGACGACGGCCAGGGCGTGCGAGTTCGCGCCGTTGACGGTGAAGAAGTCACCGCCGAGGATCACGTTCTGGCCGTCCGGGGTGACCGCGACGGCCCGGCCGGGCTCGTCGACGTCGGCCTGGAACGGCTTGACCGCGCCGCTGGTGGCGTCCACCGCCGCGTACCGCGCGTGCGCGCTGCCGCCGACAGAGGGAAAGTCGCCGCCCAGGTACACGGTGTCGTCGGTGACCGCGAGCGCCCGGACGGTGGCGGAGACGCTCGGGTGGAAGGCCGCCTTGGGCGTGCAGGTGGCGATGTCGATGGCGGCGAGGCTGCTGACCTGCGTGCCGTTGACCGCGCCGAAGTAACCGGCCGCGTACAGCGTCTTCTTGTCCGGCGAGACCGCGAGCGCCCGTACGGTCGCGGTGCCGCTGCCGATGGTGAAGGACAGCGTGCAGGAGGTGGGGTCGCCGGTCGCCGCGTCCAGCGCGACGAAGTTCACCGCGTTCTGCGCGGTGCCGCTTCCTCCGTCCGGCGGACGCACCTGCGAGAAGGTGCCGCCCGCGAAGACCGTGCCGTGCGCCTCCGCCAGGGCCCACACGATGCCGTTGGTCTGCCAGGTCGGCAGGTCGTCGGCGGTGAAGGCGATGGGCGGGGTCAGCGCGGCGGCCGGCTGTGGCAGGGCCACCAGGCCCAGGCCCGCCGCGGTGGACAGGACGAGGGCGGCGCTGAGCCCTCTGGATCTTTGCATGTACCCCCCGGCTTCCGGGCCCGGTCGCGGGCCCTCTGCCTCGACGAGCCCGCCGATGTCCCCCGGATCCGAACGGGCTGCATGAACGTGTTTACTCGCGAACCATACGAGTACATGACACGCGATGGAGCGCACTTGACTCATCTAGTAGGAAATTCCGGTGTGTTCACGATGATCCCGTGCGTCCCGGACGTCCGCATCCGGTACGCACGGTCGCCTTTCTGCACGCACCCGGCGTCAGCGGTCGATGCGCACCGCGGCGCCCGCGAGCTGGTCCTCCACTTGCCGCACATCGGCGTCGACCATGATCCGCGCGAGCTCCTCCACCAGGACGCCGGGCCGCCAGCCCAGCGTCTCGCGCGCCTTGGACGCGTCACCGATCAGTGCGTCGACCTCGCTGGGACGCTCGTACTTGGGGTCGTAGCGCACGTACTCGTTCCAGTCGAGGTCGGCGTGGGTGAACGCGGTCTCCATGAACTGCCGCACGGTGGACGGGACTCCGGTGGCGACCACGTAGTCCGTCGGCTCGTCGTGCTGAAGCATCCGCCACATCGCCTCGACGTACTCGGGCGCGTACCCCCAGTCGCGGACCGCGTCCAGGTTGCCGAGGTAGAGACGGTCCTGGAGGCCGGCCTTGATCCGGGCGACGGCGCGGGTGATCTTGCGGGTCACGAAGGTCTCGCCACGGCGCGGGGACTCGTGGTTGAACAGGATGCCGTTGACCGCGAACATCCCGTATGCCTCGCGGTAGTTGACGGTGGTCCAGTACGCGAAGACCTTCGCGGCACCGTACGGGCTGCGCGGGTGGAAGGGGGTGACCTCGTTCTGCGGGGGTGGTGTGGAGCCGAACATCTCCGAGGACGACGCCTGGTAGATACGGGTCTCCACCCCGCTCGCCCGGATCGCCTCCAGCAGCCGCAGCGTGCTCAGGCCGGTCACGTCGCCGGTGTAGAGCGGCGCGTCGAAGGAGACTCGCACATGGGACTGGGCGCCCAGATTGTACACCTCGTCCGGCTGTATGTCGCGCAGCAGGTTCACCAGCGCCACCCCGTCGGAGAGGTCGGCGTGATGCAGCACGAGGCGTCGCTCGGCCTCCTGGGGGCCCTGGTAGATGTGGTCGATCCGCTCGGTGTTGAAGCTGGACGACCGCCGCACCAGGCCGTGCACCCGGTATCCCTTCGACAGCAGCAGTTCCGCCAGGTACGAGCCGTCCTGCCCGGTTACGCCGGTGATCAGCGCGGTTTTGGCCATGCGGGGTTCCCCTCCCTGCCGGACCCGTCCCGGGGACGGATCCGGTCCGTACGCCCGCCGTGCGCGGGACGCATGTCATGAACTACGGTAAATTTCGGCAGAGTTGGCGGTGTGGGCGTGCTGATCACGCGGCGCCTGGCATGATCCGGCTCATGACCGCATCGCTGCTGCCCGAAAGCGCCCGTGTCTTCGTCGCCGGCCACCGTGGCCTGGTGGGCTCCGCTGTGGCCCGCCGGCTCGCCGCCGACGGGCACGAGGTGTTCACCCGTACCCGCGCCGAACTGGACCTCCGCGACGCCGCGCTCACCGCGGCCGAACTGGCCGCCCTGCGCCCCGACGCGGTGGTGCTCGCCGCCGCGAAGGTCGGCGGGATCATGGCCAACAGCACCCAGCCGGTGCAGTTTCTGGAGGAGAACCTCCAGATCCAGCTCAGCGTGATAGCCGGGGCACAGGCCGCGGGGGTGGACCGGCTGCTCTTCCTGGGGTCGTCGTGCATCTATCCCAGGCACGCGCCCCAGCCGATCACCGAGGACGCGCTGCTGACCGGCCCCCTTGAACCCACCAACGAGGCATACGCCCTCGCGAAGATCGCGGGCATCGTCCAGGTGCAGTCCTACCGGCGCCAGTACGGGGCGTCGTACATCAGCGCCATGCCGACCAATCTCTACGGTCCCGGCGACAACTTCGACCTGGAGACGTCGCATGTCCTGCCCGCCCTGATCCGCCGCTTCCACGAGGCCGTGGCCGAGGGACGCGAGGAGGTCATGCTGTGGGGCAGCGGCACCCCACGTCGCGAGTTCCTGCACGTGGACGACCTCGCCGCCGCCTGCGCCGTGCTGCTGCGCTCCTACGACGGCGACGAGCCGGTCAACGTCGGCTGCGGCAGCGACCTCACCATCCGCGAACTGGCCGCAACGGTCGCCGAGGTCACCGGGTTCACCGGCCGGATCGCCTGGGACACGACGCGGCCCGACGGCACCCCGCGCAAGCTGCTCGACATCTCCCGGCTCGCGGAGCTCGGCTGGAAGCCGGCGATCCCGCTGCGCGACGGCATCGTCGCGACCTATGCCCACTGGCGCAGCGGCTTCGACGGCTGACGGACCCGGCTGGTTCACGGACCCCGGCGCGCGGCGCGCGCCGGGGCACTGTCCGGCCACGAGCGGCGCTCTCAGTACGCCCCGCGGCCGTCGACGACGGCGCGGAACGTGCGGGACCTGACGTCCACATCACTGGTGAACGACCAATTGTCGACGTAGCTGAGATCGAGCTGGACGGTTTCGTCCCAGGACAGGTCGGAGCGTCCGTTGATCTGCCACAGCCCGGTCAGGCCCGGCCGTACGCTCAGCCGCCGCCACTCGACGGGCGTGTAGTGCGCCACTTCGCCGGCGAGTGGCGGCCGCGGACCTACCAGGGACATGTCACCCTTGAGGACGTTGACGAGCTGGGGCAGTTCGTCGAGCGAAGTGCGGCGCAGCCAATGACCGACCCGGGTGACCCGGGGATCGCGCCGCATCTTGAACATCAGGCCGTCGTGCTCGTTCTCCTGGGCCAGCGCGGCCTGCTGGCGGTCGGCGCCCACTCGCATGGTGCGGAACTTCCGCATCACGAAGGGGCGCCCGGCCCGGCCGATGCGCTCGCGGAGACAGAGCACCGGCCCCGGCGAGGACAGTTTCACTGCGGCTGCGATCACCAGCAGCACCGGTGCCAGTACGAGCAGGCCCAGCAGGGCGATGCTGCGGTCCAGGTCGGGAAGATACCAGCGGGACTTGCGTCCCATCCACAGTGAGGACGCGCGCGCCCGCGAGCGCGACTTACGTGATCTGTCGGATTCAGCGGCCTGAACATCCCACATGTACCCCCCCAGGCACGTTCTGCGGCACGGGTTGCCGGATGTCACGAACGCCCATTCGTCGAACATGCGGCACGATGGTGAACAGTACGGCAAACTTGTGCACATGGGGGCGTTTACGTGAACGTCACTGAGAAGTGCCGAGCCGTACGAAATCCCGCACCGAGCCCGCTGGTTGATGTCGCGTGGTGATGTCCGCACGGAAAGTAGTACGAATGTCGAACGTGCTGGCTACAGTGTGCGCCTGGTGCGGAAGGGGCCGCACCGCGTCCATGTGGGGAGTGCGTGGTGGGGGACAAGAACACGGCCGAGGCCGAAGCGACGGGCCTGGACGAAGCGGCGGACCGGGAGGAAGGGGCGGGCGGAGCCGGTTCGATGGCATCCGACCCGGTGGCCGACGACCGCGATCCGTCAACTGACGTTTCGCAAAAGGGGGTTGATGCCACCGGAACCACGCGGGCGCAGCCCCGGCGCGGCAGAAACCGCGCGCGACGGGTGCTCCTCGGGGCGCTCGTACTGCTCGCCGTGGGACTGCTCATGGTGGGCGGGTGCGCCTGGTGGGCCGTCGACCACTACACCGGGAAGGTCGACCGCATCTCCGGTGTCTTCCCGACGAAGGTCCCTGCGGCGGCGCAGCCGGCGCCCTCCGAAGGCGGGCAGACCTTCCTCCTCGTCGGCGTCGACAGCCGCTCCGTCCTGCCGACCACGGGCCGTGACGCCAAGGCCCCCGAGTGGAAGTACGGGGCCCAGCGCAGTGACACGATGATGCTGGTCCACCTCCCGGCCGACCATTCCGGCGCGTACGTCGTCTCGCTGCCCCGTGACGCGTGGGTGGACATCCCCGGACACGGCAAGGCCAAGCTCAACGCCGCCTTCTCCTGGGGTGGACCACCGCTGCTCATCGACACCGTGCAGCGGCTGACCAAGGTGCGCGTCGACCATTTCGCCGTCATCGACTGGGACGGTTTCAAGAAACTCACCGACTCCGTGGGCGGAGTGGACCTCGTCGTGGACGGCGCCGGCCGCCACATGAACGGAACGCAGGCCCTGGCCTACGTGCGTGAGCGTTATCACCTCGCCCGCGGCGACTTCGACCGCACGCACCGTCAGCAGTACTTCCTGCGGACGCTGCTGGCGAAGGTCATGAGTCCTTCGACCTTCTCCAACCCCGGCAAGGCCACCGAGGTGCTGGACGACCTGACCGCCGCCGTGAGCGTCGACGACCGGCTCGGCGACGGCGACCTGCGTGCCCTGCTGTGGGACAACAAGGAGGTCCGACCCGGGAACATCGTGTTCATGAACGCTCCCGCCAAGGGAACCGGCATGATCTCCGGTCAGTCCGTGGTCCTCCTGGATTCCGGCGCGGGCCCTCAGCTGTGGCGGGCCATGCGCGAGGACGCCCTCGACATCTACCTGCAGTCGCACGACGCCGACCGGCTCGGCGCCACGACTCCCTGACGGGACGGCGGTGACCGCCGGAAATGCCCGCCTGGTGACGGTTCGCCAGACAATGGGCCGCACATGCACTAGAGTCCGCACCGTCGGCCCACCGGCGTCCGCGGAGGACACCCATGACGGATCATCCCGCTCGTCAAACGTACCAGCACCGAAGGCCGTCAGGCCGCCGGCGGCGCGCCGCACTCGGTGCCCTGTTCGGCCTGCTACTGATCGGACTGATCGCCGGCACCGGGCTGGCCCGTGACCGGGAAGACGCCGCGCCCCGCGCCGAGCGAACGGGCGTCGAGGCGCTTCCTTTCGACCTGCCGGCCGCCGATGTGCTCCGCGACGGCCCGCATCTGGTCTTCGCGCACTACTTTCCGCCGTATCCGCTCTCCCTCGACAACCAGCCCGCCGAGCACGACTACTACGCCCGCAACTACCTCACGCCGCAGGGCGAGCAGGGCAAGCACGCGGCTTACGGCGGACTGCTGCGTGACCGGCCGCTGCCCGTGCAGCGGTCCAGCGGCGACTGGCAACTCGCCAATCTGGAGCGGGAGGTGCGGACTGCCCGGGACGCTGGCCTCGACGGATTCACTGTCGACATCCTTTCCCTGACCGGCATCAACCGGCAGCGCGTCGACATGCTGCTGCGCGCGGCGCAGCGCGTCGATCCGGGCTTCCGGATCGTGCTGATGCCGGACATGACCTCCCTGCACACCGACCCGCGCACCCTCGCCGACCAGTTGGCCCGGCTTGCCGCGTCCCCGTCCGCATACCGGCTGGCCGACGGACGCCTCGTGGTCTCCCCGTTCAAGGCCGAGGCCCAGGACCCCGCCTGGTGGGGTCAAGTCATCGCGCGCCTGCGCGACCACGGCATCGGCACCGCGCTCGTCCCGGTCTTCCTGGACTTCCGCGCCAACGCCGAGAGGTTCGCGCCGATCAGTCACGCCTTCTCGTCCTGGGGCAACCGCAGCTACAGCCGCCAGGACAACGTTCCCGGCGACATCCAGCTCGCCCACTCCCTGGGAAAGAAGTGGATGCAGGCCGTGTCCGTGCAGGACGCCCGACCCAACCAGGGCATCTACGACGAGGCGGGCAACACCGCCACTCTGCGGTCGACCTGGAACCACGCCATCTCCGACGGTGCGGACTGGGTGCAGCTCACCACCTGGAACGACTACTCGGAAGGCAGCCAGTTCGCCCCCTCACTGCACAACGGCCACACGTACCTGGACATTTCCTCGTACTACCTCACCCGCTTCAAGACCGGGGCGTGGCCGCAGATCGTCCGCGACACCGTGTACGTCACCTCCCGCGTCCAGTTCACGGATGCCGGCAGTGCCTCGCTTCAGCCCCGACTGATGCGCCCGCGTCCGGGCACCGCGCCCCCGCGCGACCAGGTGGAGGTGCTCACCTTCCTGACCGCGCCCGCCACGGTCTCCGCGCGTGTGGGCACCGTGCCCCACACCTACCGTGCTCCCGTCGGCGTGTACGCCCGGGACCTGCCGCTGAGCCCCGGTCGCACCGAGGCCGTGGTCCGCCGCGCGGGGGATACCGCCGCCGCCGTCACGACCCGCTGTCCGGCGCGGCGTACGGCCACCGTGCAGGACCTTCAGTACTACGCGGTCTCCAGTGGCCGATGAAGGCGTCGTACACCAACCACTACCGGCGCGGGCTGATCAAGCTGCTGGACGTGCTGGAGTTCCGTTCCTCCAACCATGCCCACCGGCCGGTGATCGAGGCCCTGGCGCTGGTGGCCCGGTACGCGAACGCGGGGAACACGACGTACTACCCGCTGGGTGAGACGGTGCCGGTCCACAAGGCGATGGGTGGGGACTGGGCGGAGGTCGTGCACCGCACCGACAAGCGGGGCCGGCGCCGGGTGGTGCGCATGGGCTACGAGGTCGTCGCCTTCCAGGCCCTGCGCGATCAGCTCAAGTGCAAGGAGATATGGGTGGTCGGCGCCGATAAGTGGCGCAACCCGGACGAGGACCTGCCGCAGGACTTCGAGGCCCGGCGGGCGGAGAACTACCGGGAGCTGCGCAAGCCGCTGGACGCCGCGGTGTTCGTCGACGAGCTGCGCGAGCAGATGACGGGCGAACTGACCCTGCTCAACGACAAGATGCCCAAGCTGTCCTGGCTGGACATCGCCGAACGGAAGTCCGGGGCGATCCGGCTCACGGCGGCCGAGGCCCAGCCCGAGCCGCGCAACCAAGATGCGGTCCACGAGGTTGCCCGCCGCGCCGCCGACCAGCAGGCCGAAGACCACACCCCACAGGGGGACGCGGACCCGGCGTGCGACCCAGAGCATGCCGGTGATCACGATGAGTTTGGCCGCGCTGAACAACCACGTCGCGTCCTCGCCGACCGAGAATGCGGCGCCGGAATTGGAAATCAGGGTGAACTTCAGGAAACCGCCGAGAGTGCTCACCGGGTCCGCCGGCGAGAAATTGGCCAAGGCGATCTGTTTAGTTGCCAGATCCACGACCAGCGGCAGTACCGCCATGACAGCGATGAGGCCGAATCGTCGACGGCTCCTCGCTTCGTCCAATTCGCTCACCGGGTCCCCCGCTCTCGACGTTCCCACTGATGAGCCCGCAAGTCTCATCACGGTGATACACCTCTCGGTGCTCTGGAAGGCTGGGGCGCACAAGCACGGCTAGCCGCCCACACGAGCGCATCACGATCTGTTCCCGACGTTCCAGAACCTGCCTCTTCTTGGGGAGAGGATCACTCGCCTGCTGGAGCTGCCGCCTGGCTCGCCCGATGAGCCGTTCCCTGGATGCCGGAGCTTCGGCTGCCCCTCGCGCTGGGCTGTTACCCGGAGGCGGGGTCGACAGAGGCGACGGCCAGGCGCGGCTCATCGGCCCTCTCGTTGCCGCCCTCGTCCTGTGGCCGCGACACGTCCTCGATGCCTGGGTGGCGGCGGGCCGATACGACGAGGCAGGCGATGGCGCCAAGGAAGACCATGACAGAGGTCCAGTTGTTCAGGCGCAGTCCGAGGAACGTGTGGGACTCGTCGATGCGCAGGTACTCGGTCCAGAACCGGCCGACCGTGTAGGCGGCGACGTACAGGGCGAAGGTCCTGCCGTGACCGAGCGCGAACCGGCGGGTCGCCCAGAGGACCAGTGCGGCGACGCCGATGTCCCAGAAGGACTCGTAGAGGAAGGTGGGGTGATACGTCGCGATGTCGAGCATGCCGGACGGACGGTGCGCGCGGTCGATGTCCAGGCCCCAGGGGAGCGTGGTGGGGCGGCCGTAGAGTTCCTGGTTGAACCAGTTGCCCCAGCGGCCGATCGCCTGGGCCAGGGCTATGCCGGGAGCGACCGCGTCCGCGAAGGCGGGGAAGGGGATGCGGCGGCGACGGCAGCCGATCCACGCGCCGACCCCGCCCAGGGCGATGGCGCCCCAGATACCGAGCCCGCCCTCCCACACGTACAGGGCTCGGATGGGCTCGCCGCGTTCGCCGAAGTACGCGTCGGGGCTGGTGATCACGTGGTACAGCCGTCCACCGGCGAGGCCGAATGGCACTGCCCAGATGGTGACGTCCGCGATGGCGCCCTGATCCCCGCCCCGCGCGACCCAGCGCCGGTTGCCGAGCCAGACAGCCACGAACACACCCAGGATGATGCAGAAGGCGTACGCCCTCAACGGAACCGGGCCGAGGTGAAGCACTCCGGTCGAAGGGCTGGGAAGGTAGGCGAGATCCATGGTCACTCCGTAGGAGGCTCAGTCAAGCGGACTGGTAATCAGGCGTGCACCGAACGGCTTCCTGAGACCCTTGATCAGAAGCCCGTCTGGTCGAGCGAGCGCTCAGGGCCGGCGTCTGAGGGCTGCGCCGAGTGCGGCGATCCAGATCAGCAGCAAGGGCAGTGAAATGAATGCCGCCGGGGTCAAGGCGGTGGACAGGAGCAGGTAACCGATACCGGAAGCGGTGATCGTGGCGGCGAGGACCCAACCGATGACGACCTCCCAACGCCGCAGCAGTGTGCCGTGCCGCGAGGCCGTGCAGGCGGCCGCGGCGAGCGTAGCGAGGGCGAACATCTTGACACCGTCCGCACGTTGGACCGCCTCGAACAGTGCGCCCGTCCTGCCCGGTGACACTGGATCAGCTCCAGGTATCGCGATCAGCTCCAGGACGAGCTGCACGCATGCGAGCGCCCCCGCGGCTCTCCCGGCCCATCCGGCCAAGCGAGCCGCGGTGTTGCCGGTACGGCGGGCCCAGTCGAGCACTCCGGATCCGACGACCAACAGGCCGACGGCTGCCACACCGTGAACGAGCAGCGCCTGGGCGACAGCCTGGACCGGCCGGTCGGCGTACGCGGCCGTGATCCCGACGTGTGTGTCACCGACTTCGGGTGTGGCTCCCCATGCGGCGGTGAGCCCGAGAATCCACGCCGCGGCGTGTGCGTATCCGGCGGCCCGGGCGGTGACGCCGGTAGCGGGCTCCTTGGCGATGGTGGTCATGCGGTGTCTCCCCGGGTCTTGTTCCGGATTGTCTGGGCGAAGGCCTCGCAGCCGGTGCACCATGCGGCGTCCAGGTCTGCGCCGGGCGGGAAGCGGCCATCGAGTTCGAGCACGACCATGCCGTGCGCGAATGCCCAGAACGAGCGCGCGCTGTCAATGTCGCCGTGCACCGCGTGGGCCAGCGGCGTCGCCGCGCGATCTTCGAGTCCTTCGGGGAGCGCGGTGCGGGCGAGCGGCCGACTATGGGTGATGCGATAGAGGTGCGGACTGGCGAGCGCGTGCCGTCGGTAGGCATGGGCGAGCACAAGCAGGGGCGGTTCGACACCGATCTCGGCTTCGGCGGCCTCCAGTTCCTCCGCCAACTGGGTCATCCCCTGCGCCTGGAGCCCAGCCTCGATAGCGGCCTTGTCAGGAAAGTGCTTGTACAAGGAAGGCGCCCGGATGCCGACACGCTCGGCGATGCGCCGCATCGACAACGCATCCGGCCCTTCGGCGTCGAGCAGTTCCCGGGCTGCGGCCATGATCTGCTGCGCGCGGTCAGCCACGGCGGGCCGTCCGCGCGATCGCGATGCCGGTGGGCCGTCCGGATCCGGAAGCCGGCATCCGAACGGTGGGTGAGACCGGGGAGGGTGGAGGGTGTCGAACTCCGGCCTGTCGAGCCTGAGCGTCAATGCCTATCCAGGGGCGGCGCCCTCGCCTGCGACCGTCATGCGAATGCTGCGCGGAAACGACGAACAGCCCGCCATAGAGGGCGCGGGCCGGTCCTTCCGCAGTAAATACCGGATTTACTGCGGCGAACTCTCTACCGTGATCACCGCGACCTGCGGCGGACCATTCCGGCCGCCAGGGTGAGGTGTACGCATTTACTGCGGCAGTGCTGGGAGGGCGGGGCGGGCATGGTGATGGAACCTGTGACCGAACTCGGGAGCGGGGGTGCGCTTCGGCTGCCGCGCGCCCGGGTGGTACCCCTGTCCGCCCCGCCCGCGTCGTACACCGCGGCAGTCGAGCGGTACCTCACCGGCGCTGGCATCGCGAAGTCCTCCGCGCGGATCTACCGCATCTCGCTCACCACTTGGGGGTGGATGCTCGCCGGGGAACCGGCGCCGACCGGACCCGCCCGCCGGGGCGCGAAGCCCCCGTCTTCCCCGTCGCCGCGATCAACAACCCGGCACTGCCCGAGGTGCTGGCCGAGCTGGCGGCGGCCCGGGCGGACGAGATGGACGCCGACACCGTCAACCGGGAGCTGTCCATCGCGCGCAAGGCGATCGGCTGGTGGCAGCGCCAGGGCTGGATCGAATGCGATCCGACGATGGGCATCGAGCGGCGGCCGGCACCGCCCGACCGCACCAAGGCCCTGGCCGAGACGTCACCGCCGTCACGAGCACCCTGGTCGAGGCTCTGCCGCAGGGCTGCACACCTGGGTGCGGTACGCGGAGAAGGGCAGCATGATCAGTACTGGTCGGGTGCGCTGCGATCGCTCGGCCGCTGCAGGCGGCACGTCGAGGGCGACGTGGTGAACCGAGGATTCGCCCCGGTCGAGCGTCCCCGCGGATCGTGACGCCGGACGCCGGCGGACGGACTGTCCCCTACGAAGGGACCGGCGCGGACTGGCTCGACTGGACAGCCCACGCGACGCGCCGGGACCACCGACGGCCACGCGGAACCGGCGCCGTCGACCGTACGTTCCACGCCGGAACTGCCTGGCGGCGCCCGGGGCGCGTACCGGATCGGGCTCGCTCTGCCCGACACCCGCTTCGAGGAAGCGGCCCGCGTGGTGCGCTGCGCGAACGCGACGACGCCCTCGGTGAACGGGGCGAAGGTGCCGGCCGGGGTTCCGATCGGGCGCTGCCTCTCGGCCGGACGGGTCGTCCGAGCCCTGCCGGGCCCACCCGTCGCAACGGAAAAAGGTCCCTGCTCAGGTGTCGCGCGTGGCGACCATTCCCAGGGTGATCAGCCCGAGCACCACCCAGCCGAACCAGAGCCAGCCGTTGCTCCCCAGCGCCACCGTGTAGGCGGTGACCGCCACCAGGGCCCCGACGGTGAGCATCCCCATCGTCTTCGTGGATCCGGACATGCGCGTACCCTCCTCGTCGGCCGCGCGGCCGTGGACCCCATCGTCACCCGGAAGGTGTCTCCACCGCTACTGTCCGCGCGCCTGCAACGAGGCGAGATAGGCGTTGTACGCCTTCAGCTCCTGGTCCCCGTCGCGGTCGGCGGCGCGGTCCGCACGCTTCGCGGTCCGCTGCTCGGAGCGGTACCACTGGAAGACCAGCGCGATCAACACCAGCACCGAAGGGATCTCGCTGAACGCCCAGGCGATGCCGCCCGCCCAGTTCTGATCGCTGAGCGCGTCGATGCCGAGCGAGGCCGACGGATGCTTGTACGTCTCCACCATCGGAGAGGTCGCCATCATCAGCGCGATACCGAAGAACGCGTGGAACGGCATCCCCGCGAACAGCTCCAGCATCCGCATCACATAGCCGGGCCGGTGCGGTCCCGGGTCGACGCCCATGATCGGCCAGAAGAAGACCAGTCCGACGGCGAGGAAGTGCACCATCATCGCGAGGTGCCCGGTCCTCGAGCCCATGAGGAAGTCGAAGAGCGGGGTGAAGTACAGCGCGTACAGGCTGGCGATGAAGAGCGGGATGGTGAAGACCGGATGCGTGATGATCTTCATGTACCGGCTGTGCAGCAGCATGAGCAGCAGCTCGCGCGGGCCCGTGCGGCCACGGCCCGCGACCGGCAGTGCGCGCAGCGCCAGAGTCACGGGGGCACCCAGCAGCAGCAGGATCGGCGACAGCATGCTGATCACCATGTGCTGCACCATGTGCACGCTGAACATGACCATGCCGTAGTCGTTGAGCTTCGTGCACATCACCAGGGCGATGCTCAGCACGCCGACCGTGAAGAAGATGATCCGGTTGACCGGCCAGCCGTCCCCGCGTCTGCGCAGTCGCAGCACCGCGTAGCCGTACAGGCCGAGCGCGAGGACGCATCCGATCAGGAATACGGGGTCCGCGGAGAACTGGAGCCCGCGTCCCAGCGTGAACGGCGGCAGATCCATGTTCATGCCGTGCCCGCTGTGATCCATCTGTTCACTCCCGATGGGGACGTCCCCGTTTCGTGCCGGTTGTCCCGACCAGAGTAGAACTGCCCCCGGCCGCAGCTGCGGGCGGGGGCAGTTCTCAGGTGCTGGTGTTGCTCAGAGCACGCACTCGGCCTCGGCGTACCGCTCGGCCGGGACCGTCTTCAGGTTCTCCACGGCCTGGGCCAGCGGCACCATGGTGATATCCGTGCCGCGCAGCGCCGTCATCATGCCGAACTCGCCACGGTGCGCCGCCTCGACCGCGTGCCAGCCGAAGCGGGTCGCCAGGACCCGGTCGTACGCGGTCGGGGTGCCGCCGCGCTGGACATGGCCGAGTATCACCGGGCGGGCCTCTTTGCCCAGGCGCTGCTCCAGCTCGACGGAGAGCTGCGTGGCGATCCCGGTGAACCGCTCGTGGCCGTAGATGTCCTTGGTGCCCTGCTCGAACTCCATGGAGCCCACGCGCGGCTTGGCACCCTCGGCGACGACGACGATCGCGAACTTCTTGCCCGCCGAGAAACGCTTGCCGACCAGCTCGGTCAGCTCGTCCATGTCGAAGGGGCGCTCCGGCACGACGATGGCGTGCGCACCGGCCGCCATGCCCGAGTGGAGTGCGATCCAGCCGGTGTGGCGGCCCATGACCTCGACGATCAGCACCCGCTGGTGCGACTCGGCGGTGGTCTTCAGCCGGTCGAGGGCGTCGGTGGCCACACCGACCGCGGTGTCGAAGCCGAAGGTCACATCGGTCGACGCGATGTCGTTGTCGATGGTCTTCGGCACGCCGACGATCGGCAGCCCCGCCTCGGAGAGCAGATGAGCCGCCTTCAGCGTGCCCTCGCCGCCGATCGGGATGATCGCGTCGAGACCGAGATCGGCGACATGCCCCTTGGCCTGCTCGACGCCGCCCCGCAGATGTGCGGGCTGGACCCGGGACGAGCCGAGGATCGTACCGCCGCGGGCGAGGATGCCGCCGACCGCGTCGAGGTCGAGCTTTCGGTAGTCGCACTCGAGGAGGCCCTTCCACCCGTCGTGGAAGCCGATGACCTCGTCGCCGTGGTCGACCACCGCGCGGTGCACGACGGAACGGATGACGGCATTGAGGCCGGGGCAGTCGCCGCCGGAGGTGAGCACACCAATACGCATTGCCCGGGAAACCTTTGCAACGTGGGCCGACGACCGGACCACGTCGTCCGGTTGGATCCCTGCCACCCTACCGGCGCAGGGTGGCGGGACCGAACCAGGCGTCCGCCTGCTGGACCCCGCTCAGTTGAGCGAAATGTGCGTCATGCGGGCCATGTGGGTCACGCGGGCTGGGTCGCCGACGCGATGCGCTCGGCGCGCAGCGCCTCGTACCAGCGGTCGTCCGTCGGCGGCAGGGCGTTGACGTCGAGGGCCAGCTTCAGGAGCAGGTCCGCGATCATCGGGTTACGGGCCATCACGGGCCCGTGCATGTACGTACCGAAGACCGTGTCGTTGTACGCCCCCTCGGTGCCGTCACCCGTGCCGTTGCCCCGGCCGAACTGCACCCGGGCGAACGGCCGCGCCGTCGGGCCGAGATGGGTGACGCCCTGGTGGTTCTCGAAACCGGTCAGCTGCGGCAGGCCCAGCTGCGGATCGATGTCGGCCAGTACGTCACCGACGCACCGGGCACCCTCGCCACGCGTGGAGACCACGTCGAGCAGGCCGAGACCGGGCTCGCGTTCACCGAGGTCGTTGATGAACTCGTGGCCGAGGATCTGGTAGCCGGCGCAGACCGAGAAGATGATCGCGCCGTTGGACGCGGCCCGGCTGAGACCGCCGTCACGGCGCAGCCGCTCCGCGGCGAGGCGCTGGGGACGGTCCTCACCGCCGCCGATCAGATAGATGTCGCCGGACGTCGGGATCGGCTGGTCGCTGCGCACGTCGACGCGCTGCACGTCGAGACCGCGCTGCCGGGCCCGGCGCTCCACCACCAGCGCGTTGCCCTGGTCGCCGTAGGTGCTCAGCAGGTCGGGGTAGACCCAGACCAGACGCAGACCGTTGTTGCTCATGCTTCGTCCTCTCCGGAGGTGGCCGGGGCCGGGGTCAGTTGCCGACACGACGGCGCAGCTCCTGGAAGGCGGTGTAGTTGGCGATGACCTCGATACGGCCGGGCGGGGCCTGCTGCACGGCCTCGTCGAGGTTCTCGCAGACCCGGAAGTCGAGACCGGCCACTTCGAGGCGGACCGCGAGGTCCAGCTTGCGGTCGCCGAGCACGAAGATCGGGTGGCCCGCGAGCTGGGTGTAGTCGACGTCCCACAGCCAGGAGGTGTCCGTGCCGTCCGCGCCCCGGGCGTTGACGGAGAGGATCACCGGCGTGGGCGGCGGGTCGATCAGGGAAAACGTTTCGAGCCAGCCCGCCGGGTTCTTCGCCAGCAGGAGCCGCAGCTCACGGCCGAGGAAGGAGACCACGTCGTAGCGGCCGGCGACGGCCTGCACCTGATACATGCGCTCCAGGGCGACCTGTGGCGGCACACCGAAGACGGCCGCGACGGCGGCCGAGCTGGTGGCGTTCGCCTTGTTCGCGCGGCCGGGGAGCTGCAGGTGGATCGGCCACGCCGAGCCGTGCGGGTCCAGGACGTAGTCGCCGTGCAGCACCCAGCTCGGGGCGGGGCGGCGGAAACCGCACTCGCCGCAGAACCAGTCGTCGCCGGGGCGCTGCATCACACCGCCGCAGGACGGGCAGGACCAGGCGTCGTCCTTCCACGCCTGCCCGGCCGCGACCCACACCACGTTGGGGGAGGAGGACGCCGCCCAGACGATCAGCGGGTCGTCGGCGTTGGCGACGATCACGGCCTTCGAGCCGGACAGCCCCTCACGCCACTTCTCGGCCAGCATCCGGGTCTCCGCGGCGCGGTCCAGCTGGTCGCGCGAGAGGTTGAGCAGCGCGATCACCTTGGGTGTGGTGTCCCGCGCGACGCCGGCGAGGTACTTCTCGTCGACCTCTATCACGCCGTACTTCGCATCCGAGCCACCGGCCAGGGCCGAGGTGATGCCCGCGGGCATGTTGGCGCCGAGCGCGTTCGACACGACCGGGCCGGCGGCCCGCAGTGCTTCGGCGATCAGCCGGGTCGTCGTGGTCTTGCCGTTCGTCGCCGACACGAGGATCACGTCCAGGTGCTGCGCCAGCCGCCCCAGCAGGTCGGGGTCGAGCTTGAGCGCCACCCGGCCGCCGATCACCGATCCGCTGCCGCGCCCCGCAGCGCGCGACACCGCCGCTGCGGCCTTGCCCGCCGTCACCGCCAGCTTGGCCCGCGGCGACAACGGCTCCGTGTTGCCTGCCATCGTCCTAGATCCTCCTTGCATCGGTCAGCGCCCAGCCTATCGATGTCCGGCGCGGCGACCGCACCACGGCACCACCAGGAAGGTGGAGGTCACGTGGAACGTACGATGACGGCCATGCGAAACCGCCCGATCCCCGGCAGTTCCGGACTCATCCGCGCCATGACTCTGCTCGGTGACCCGGTGCTTCACGGCGCCTGCGAGGACGTCACCGACTTCGGTCCGTCGCTCGCCCGGCTCGTCGAGGACATGTTCGCCACGATGTACGCGGCGCAGGGGGTCGGTCTCGCCGCCAATCAGATCGGCATACCGCTGCGGGTGTTCGTCTACGACTGTCCCGACGACGACGACGTCCGTCACCTCGGTCATCTCGTCAATCCGAAGCTGGTCGAGGCGGACGGCATCACGGTACGCGGGCCGGAGGGCTGCCTCTCGCTTCCCGGCCTGGAAGCCGGGACCCCACGCTTCGACCATGCGGTGGTGGAGGGCCTGACCGTCGGGGGGGAGCCGGTGCGGGTCGACGGCACGGGCTGGTTCGCGCGCTGTCTCCAGCACGAGTGCGACCACCTCGAAGGCACCGTCTACACGGACCGGCTGACCGGCCTGCGCCGGGCAAGGGCACTGCGCGCGGCCCGCCGGGCGCCCTGGGGACGTACCGACTGACCACGCTCTCCCGCCGTCAGAAGCCGGGCCCGCCCGGCAGGTCGCCCGCGGCGGCCAGCCTGCCCCACAGCAGATCGGCCAGGCTGCGCACCAACTGGGCGCGTGAGCAGGGGCGTTCGCCCAGCCACCAGTCGCCCGCCGCATGCATCATGCCGACGATGCCATGGCCCCAGATACGGGCCATCTCCTCGCTGTCCGGGCCCAGGTCCACCCGCTCGGCGATGACCAGGGCGAGCTCTTCGCCGAGCCGGCGCAGCAGCGGGGCGGAGTGGCGCCCGACGTCGAAGCCCTGCTCGGGGGAGGGGGCGGGGTCGTCGGACGGGTGCATCAGGAAGCGGTAGACCTGCGGACGGGCCTCGATTGCCGCGAGATAGGTGTCGAGCGTCGCCTCCACCCTCTGGCGGCGCTCGGCGGGGGCGTCGAGCGCCGCCCGCAGCGCGCTCAGCAGCGCGTCGGTGTGGCGCTTGGCGAGCGCGCGGTAGAGGCCACCCTTGTCGCCGAAGTGCCGGTACAGGATGGGTTTGGTGATCCCGGCCTCCGCCGCGATGGCGTTCATCGAGGCCTTGGGCCCGTCCCTGAGCACCACGCGGTCGGCGGCCTCCAGCAACTCCCGGCGGCGCTGCTCGGCCGCGGTCCGCTGTCTTTCGGCCTTTCCTGTGGTCTCCATGTCGCCTCTCCCCACCCTGGCCGTGCAATTGGCCATGCAAGTCCGTTACGCCTGCGCAACGTAACACCCTGCCCATCGGTGGTGCTGATCGGAGTCTGACCTGTTGACAGAGGCTACTTGTCGGTAACAGACTTCTGTTACCGCAAGTAACGATGATTTTTTACGGCAGTGCATGGAGGGGAACATGGCCGAGTTCACGCTCGATCTCAACGACGACCAGAAGCAGGTCCGTGACTGGCTTCACGGCTTCGCCGCGGATGTGATCCGTCCGGCTGCTTCGGAGTGGGACGAGCGTGAGGAAACACCGTGGCCCGTCATTCAGGAGGCGGCCAAGGTCGGCATCTACTCCCTCGACTTCTACGCCCAGCAGTTCTTCGACCCGACGGGGCTCGGCATCCCGATGGCCATGGAGGAACTGTTCTGGGGCGACGCGGGCATCGCCCTGTCGATCGTGGGTACGGGCCTGGCGGCCGTCGGCGTCCTCGCCAACGGCACCGAGGAGCAGATCGGCACCTGGATCCCGCAGATGTACGGCGATGCGAACGATGTGAAGGTCGCCGCCTTCTGCTCCTCGGAGCCGGACGCCGGCTCCGACGTCGCCTCGATGCGGACCCGTGCGGTGTACGACCAGGCCAAGGACGAGTGGGTGCTGAACGGCACCAAGACCTGGGCGACCAACGGCGGCATCGCCCATGTCCACGTCGTCGTCGCCGTGGTCGACTCGGAGCTCGGCTCCAAGGGCCACGCCTCCTTCATCGTGCCGCCGAACACCCCCGGGCTCTCGCAGGGCCAGAAGTTCAAGAAGCACGGCATCCGGGCCTCGCACACGGCGGAGGTCGTTCTGGAGGACGTCCGTGTCCCGGGCCACTGCCTGCTCGGCGGCAAGGAGAAGCTGGACCAGCGCCTGGCGCGGGCCCGCGAGCGCGCCCAGTCCGGTGGCGAGCGCGTGAAGAACGCGGCGATGGCCACGTTCGAGGCGTCCCGCCCGGCGGTCGGCGCGATGGCGGTCGGCACCGCACGCGCCGCGTACGAGGTCGCGCTCGACTACGCGAGGACCCGTACCCAGTTCGGCCGGCCGATCATCGACAACCAGGGCGTCGCGTTCCAGCTCGCGGACATGCGGACGCAGATCGACGCGGCCAGGCTGCTCGTCTGGCGGGCGTCCTGGATGGCGACCACCGGGAAGCCGTTCGAGTCGGCCGAGGGCTCCATGTCCAAGCTGTACGCGAGCGAAACGGCGAAGAAGGTCACCGCGCAGGCGATCCAGATCCTCGGCGGCAACGGCTTCACCCGTGAGTACCCGGTGGAGCGGATGCACCGGGACGCGGCCATCTACACGATCTTCGAGGGTACGAGCGAGATTCAGCGGCTGGTGATTGCGCGCACGCTGTCGGGCGTGCCGATCCGCTAGCGCGGTGCCGCAGGGGTGCCGGGGCGGTTGCGGTGCCTCCGGCGCCGCTTTGTCCTCAATCGCCGGACGGGCTTGATCCTGTACCCGGCGGGGGTGAGGTCGTGCCGGGCGGGCTGACCATCAGGCCGCCCGGCACAACGCCGCCCGTCAGGCGGGGAGCAGGGCCTCGATTGCCGCCACGAGCTCCGGCGCCTCCGGTTCCGTGCGGGGGCGGATGCGGGCCACCGGCTCGCCGGACGGGGAGATCAGGAACTTCTCGAAGTTCCACTGCACGTCACCCGCCTCGCCGTCGGCGTCCGCGAGCTGCGTCAGCTCCGCATACAGCGGGTGCCGCCCGTCACCGTTGACGTCGACCTTCTGCAGGAGCGGGAAGCTGACTCCGTACGTCGTCGAGCAGAACGTCTGGATCTCCTCCGCGCTGCCCGGCTCCTGGCCCGCGAACTGGTTGCACGGAACACCGAGCACGGTGAAGCCCCGGTCCCCGTACTCCTTCTGCAGCCGCTCCAGGCCCGCGTACTGCGGGGTGAGCCCGCACTTGGAGGCGACGTTCACCAGCAGGACCGCCTGGCCGCGGTAGGCGCCGAGGGTGGTCGGCTCGCCGGTGAGCGTGTGGAGCGGAATGTCGTACAGCGTCATGGGGGTCTCCTTGTAAGTCGCTTCCGACGCCATTCTTACCGATCATCTTGCGTGAAAGCCTCGGTCTTCGGGCCGGGGATGGAACGCATCTCTGGGTTGCTCTGGCCCGCAGATCAGAGCGGACGTTGTTGCTGCACGATGTACTGGCGGATGTTCGCGAGTGGTGCGCCGCCGCGGGAGGCGGAGAGGTAGGACGGCGACCACGGGCGTCCGTGCATGATGGCCCGGTTCGTGATCCCGGTGTATTCGCGTCGCAGGTAGCGGGCGGAGACGCCCTTGAGGCTGTTGACGGGCTTGGAGACGGCGGCCTTGGGCGGGTAGTGCACCAGGAGGTGCGCGTGGTCGCGTTCGCCGTTGAACTCCTTGAGTTCTGCCTCGAAGTGTTGGCACACGTCCCGCATGATCTCTTCGCAGCGCGTCAGCATGTCGTCGGTGAACACTCCCGGCCGGTACTTGGTCACAAAGACCAGGTGAACGTGCGTCGCCGAGTGTCCTATCCCAGGTAAGTGTGGGCAGCACGAAGCAGTGACCTGGAGTGCCTGCCGTTGTCTGGGACACCTCGCCTACTTTCGTCCCAGACAACCGTAGGCATCTGCGCGGATGGCACTCGAAGATCCTGCCTGGTTCCGGGAGGTCCTGGGCCGCCCCCGAACAGTGCCGGTTGCCCGTAGGGCATGCTGGCGTGGTGAGCGATCTCCAAACCACATGGGATGACTGGCTAAACAGCCTGGCCGGGCCGCAGCGGGACGCTGCGACAGCGCTTCGCGATCAGTTGGAAGCTCTGGGGGTTGATGACGCGGCGGGCTGGGCCAGGTCGGAGATCAGCGAGAACCTGCCGCATCTCGCCCGATTGATGCTGCTGCAAAGCCTGTGGCGGGAACCGATCGGCGGCTGGGCTTCGCCGGGCGCTCTTGATCAGCTGCCCGCCGCCCAACGCCTTCTCACTGCGGGAGCTGATCGGGGCGACCTGATGCGGCTAGCTCAGGCTGTTGCCTACGAAGCGGTTTTCGCAACGCTTGACGCGCTCGACGCAGGCCGCGATGTAAATGTCTCAGGCGTTGATGTCGGCTGGACGGTCATCGAGTCTGGCGAAGACGGTTCGCCGACTGGGCGAGTCCTCTCAGGCTTGCACGAAGACCTGCTCGCTATGGACCCGAGGGGATGCGACGGAGCCTACCTCGAGCAATGCTCAATACCTGTGGATCAGCCTGCAGGAAGGAGGCGTACCTTCCCGATGGATCGATCGATAGGTCATCGAGCAAGGCCGACGT